>CAIKQM010000070.1 GCA_903829565.1 uncultured Planctomycetota bacterium | reverse complement strand
TCGAACGCTACGGCCTGCCGCAGATGCGCGTGCTGACCGGCGTCCTCGAGATTGCGGGCGGGCTCGGGTTGGTCTTCGGCCCCACGCCACGCTGGGTGGCCGCAGCCGCTGCGGGGTTGTGCGTGCTGATGCTCGGCGCATTGGTGGTGCGCGTGCACATCGAGGACCCGTGGTACGCGCTGCTGCCGGCGGGAGCGCTGATGGTCGCCAACGCTTGGCTTGCCGTGCGCGTGTGGCTACACGCCGCCGGGGCTAACGACGGCCAGCCAGAAAAAGTGCAGACCAGCGACCACATGAATGGCGAGCGTCGTTAGCGCCAGCGCGACCGACACCCGCCAGCCCGGCGGACGCTTGCCCAGCGACAGACTCACGTCGACAACAAGCAACCCAATCGCCAAGAGCCACAGCAGCAGGATAAGTTGGATCGCTTGCCAGACGGAGGGCACGGTTTCGGCCTGCCACAAGGCGGTCAAGACCAGCACGGCAACCCACGCCCCGGCCACGCCAAGGAAGCGGAGCGGCGAGCGGTTGATCTTGGCTAGCGCCAAGGTCCAGACCAGCGCCATGAGTGCCGCTGCGAGCGCGTAGATGGCGAAGCTGGTCATGGTGGAGGGAGCCTAGCAGGTGGCCTGCTGAGGCGCATGGAGGCCTGATCGCGGGTCTTATTAAAGAAAAGCGCCGTTTTCTTTAATAGCGCCAATGCTTACGCAAGTATCTTTATTAAGCACGCTATGCTCCGAGGTCCAACAGGCAGGATCGCGCCTTCCCAGCCCCTCGGCGGGGAACAAGTGCGAGCCTTTATACCGTTTCAGTTACCTCCTAACCCCGCGCTAGACATTTCAGGCGACTTGCGTGAGCTCTACGATGCTGCTTTGGTGGCCATAGGGCGCCTCGATAGCGTCTCGACGTTGCTGCCGGACACGTCTCTGTTTCTCCACAACTTCATCCGCAAAGAAGCGGTACTTTCCTCACAGATCGAGGGCACCCAGTCGTCGTTGTCGGATCTGCTCCTTTTCGAGCTGGATTCGGCATCGGGAGAGTCGGTGAGCGATGTCCGGGATGTCTCGCGCTACGCCCAGGCCCTTGAGCATGGGATGCACCGTCTAGCGGAAGGCTTTCCACTTTCGAGTCGGCTCTTGCGCGAGTTGCACAGCATCCTGCTCGCTCAGGGTCGAGGAAGCGACAAGCAACCCGGCAGTTTCAGGTCGACGCAAAATTGGATTGGTGGCACCCGCCCGGGCAATGCGCTGTTCGTGCCGCCGCCGCCTGAGGAGTTAGCCGCCTGCATGGCTGATCTTGAGCGATTTGTGCACGACCAGCCGACCAAAACACCCACATTAGTGAAAGCAGCACTTGCCCACGTTCAATTTGAGACCATCCACCCTTTCCTAGACGGGAACGGTCGCCTAGGCAGGATGTTGATCCCCATGATCATGGTGTCTGATGGGCTGATGAAGGACCCGCTTCTTTACTTGAGCGTGTACTTCAAGCAGCACAGAGCTCGGTACTACGAGTTGCTTCAGCGTGTACGCATGGATGGGGACTGGGAGGCGTGGTTGGAGTTCTTCTTCGAGGGCGTACGAGCGACCGCTCAAGGAGCCTTCGCAGCTGCGAGAGCCTTGGCCGACATGTTCCAGAAAGACCGGAAAGTGCTGCAGGAGTTATCCGCCGCACCAGGCTCGGCGTTGCGCGTCCACGAGGCCCTGCAAAAACGAGCCATCCAGAACATCGCCAGTCTGCGCCGTGCTACTGGACTATCAGCACCAACGGTTCAAGCTGCCGTCAGCCGCATGGAGGAACTGGGGATGGTGGTCGAGCTGAGCGGCAAGCTCCGCGGGAAGCTCTACGGCTATCGACAGTACCTGCAGATTCTCGAGGCGGGAACCAGCTAGGATCCTGGAATGGGCCTAATGCAGCGCGGATTGTATGAGGCATTGTTGACGGAGTCGCTGCACTCGCAGTTGGCGGAACTGGGGGATCAGTACCAGACCGAATGCGACTCACTCGATAGCGCCGAGGCGGCGGATCGACTGGCATTGCACCTGTCGCGGGTGCTGGAGCGTGCACTGTCGAGCTTGAATCCCGACGATCGGGTCAGTGCAGGCGTTGCTCTCACGAGGCGGTTGGTTGAGAGCATCGTGCGCGATACGTCTGCTGCGCACCTGAGTGATCAAGCTCCGCTGAGCAGCGCCCAAGTGTTGCATGCGATCGGCCAACGCCTGCCCGATGGGACGATGGAGTCCATCACCAGTCCGTTGCTATCGCTGCTGGACACGACCCTGCTCACCAATGCACCGGGCGAGCCGCGCATAGGGAGCCAAGTGCTCGCAGAGATTCACTCTGCAGATCGCATTGATGTTGTGATGGCGTTCATTCG
Organism: uncultured Planctomycetota bacterium; assembly: GCA_903829565.1. GTDB lineage: Bacteria > Planctomycetota > UBA1135 > UBA1135 > SXXH01. The sequence continues at coordinate 2,719 of CAIKQM010000070.1, read as the reverse complement.
CACGAGCGGCATTGCACCCCTGCTAGACGCTCTGCGTCATCATTGCAGCGCAGGACGACCTCTGCGTGTGCTGACCACCACGTACACAGGTAGTACCGAAGTAGATGCACTTGAAGCGCTCGCCTCAGCGGGAGCGGACATTCGCGTCTCGTACGACGAGAGTTCGACTCGCTTGCATGCAAAGGCTTGGCACTTTCATAGGCAGACGGGCTTCTCGACTGCCTACATCGGATCTTCGAACCTGACCTACTCGGCTCAGGTCAGCGGACTCGAGTGGAACATGCGTGTTTCCGGCGCACGCAACGCGGTCGTGCTCGACAAGATGTCTGCAGTCTTCGAGAGCTACTGGAACAGTGGCGACTTCTTGCCTTACGACCAAGCGGAGTTCCTACGCCGCACTGCGCCAGCACAAGAACCTGCGGAGGGCTTGCTGCTGAGTCCGATCGAGTTGCGGCCTGAGCCGTTCCAGCTGCGCTTGTTAGAGCAGATCCAACTTGCCCGTCGGCGCGGGCATCACCGCAACCTGCTCGTCTCGGCAACAGGTACAGGCAAGACCGTCATGTCCGCGCTCGACTACGCGAACTTGGCGAGCGAGCTACCTCGAGCGCGACTCCTCTTCGTCGCTCACCGCGAAGAGATCCTCAAGCAGAGCCGGGCTACCTTTCGTCATGCGCTGCGCGACTACACCTTTGGAGAGCTTTGGGTGGGTGGGCAGCGACCGCGCCAATTTGACCATGTGTTTGCTTCGATCCAGAGCCTGTCTGCAGGCGGCCTAGAGCAAATCGATCCTGCGCACTTTGATGTGCTCATTATCGACGAGTTCCATCACGCAGCTGCAGGCAGCTACCGCGCGTTGCTGCAACACATGCAGCCTGTAGAGTTGCTGGGCCTCACTGCGACACCCGAGCGCGCGGACGGGCTTTCGGTGCTGGACTACTTTGATGGGCGCATTGCCGCTGAACTGCGTTTGTGGGATGCCATTGACCATCAGCGTTTGGTGCCATTCAGCTACTACGGAGTGCACGACGGGTTGGATCTCACGCGCATCCCTTGGAAGCGCGGTCGCGGTTACGACGTGGATGGTCTGACGAACATCTACACGGCGAATGACGTGTGGGCTCGTTTTGTGTTCAAGGAGCTTCAGCGTCGCATTCCCAATGTGAAGCGCATGTGTGCGTTGGGCTTCTGTGTCAGCGTGGAGCACGCGCGGTACATGGCGCGCATTGCCCAAGAGGTTGGCCTCGTGGCTACCGCCATTTGGGCCGACACGCCGCGTGAGGAACGCGAGCAAGCACTGCGTGACCTAGCGCAGCGCCGGCTCAACATCGTCTTCTCTGTGGATCTTTTCAACGAAGGTGTCGACGTGCCTTCCGTCGACACGTTGTTGATGTTGCGGCCCACGGACAGCGGGACTCTCTTCTTGCAGCAACTTGGCCGTGGCCTGCGCCGCATGGTGGGCAAGACGCACTGCACCGTGTTGGACTTCGTGGGCCTGCATCGCACGGAGTTCCGTTTTGACCAGCGACTCACTGCGCTGTTGGGTGGCACTCGCAAACAGTTGATCCAGCAGATCGAGCGCGGCTTCCCGTACTTGCCGGCAGGTTGCCATATGGAGCTCGATCGCGTTGCAGCGCAGATCGTGCTCGAGAACATTCGCAAAGCGATCCCCAGCCGCTGGGCTGAGAAGATCGAGGCGTTGCGTGAATACGCTCGAGGTGCCGCGCAGGTGACCCTTCGCGGCTACTTGGAAGCCAGCGGCATGACCGCCGAGGATCTGTACGCCGGTACAAAGAGCTGGTCCGAGTTGCTGGAAGACGCGGGCTTCCGCGTGGCGCCGGCCGGCCCCAACGAAGAGGCTCTGCGTCGCGCGTGCGGGCGCCTGCTGCATGTCGATGATCAAGAACGCATTGATGCGTATCGCTCGTTGCTGCAACGCGCTACGCCCCCGGATCCGGACCTGCTTACCGAGCGCGAGCGTCGCTACTTGCGCATGTTGGTCGCATCGGTGGCGGATCAGGCGATCTCGCGCAAGGAGTCGCTAGGCGAAGCCTGCAACCTCGTTTGGCTGCACCCGCAAGTGCGCGCGGAGCTGCTGCAACTCATGGATGTGCTCGACGAACGCATTGACCATCTGGGCGCGCCACTGCGCACGCATCCCGATGTGCCGTTGGTGCTGCACGCGCGCTATACGCGTCTCGAGATCTTCGCCGCCATGAATCTTGGCACGGGCGCCAAGCCGCCTTTGTGGCAAACCGGCGTGTACTGGGCTCAGGAAGCGCAGGCTGACCTTCTGGCGTTCACTAAGCACAAGTCAGAGGGTCGTTTCTCACCGACCACAATGTACGAGGACTACGCCATCAGCCGCGAGCTAATCCACTGGCAGAGCCAGTCCACCACGCGCGCCGGCAGCGAGACGGGCCTGCGCTACCAGCACCACGCCGCGCGCGGCTCGAGCGTCCTCCTCTTTGCCCGCGAACAAGCCGACGAGCGCGCGTTCTACTTCCTAGGCCCGGCGAGCTACGTGCGCCACGAGGGCGAGCTGCCGATGTCGATCACGTGGAAGCTCGACCAGGCCTTGCCGGCGGACTTGACCAAGTCGCTGGCGGTGGCGTAGGGGACTCGGCGGTGGGCGAAGCGCCGAAAAGCGCGCTTCGCAAGCAGGGTGGGTGTCTGTGCCCAATGCGGATATGTGGGCGTAAGTAGTTGTTGGGTATGAGTT
>CAIKQM010000069.1 GCA_903829565.1 uncultured Planctomycetota bacterium | reverse complement strand
CTGGCCGCGGAAGTCTTTGACTTGCCGACCTACAACGATGACCAAGCACCGGCTGGCTACAACGATATGCAAGTCGTCGGCCGGCGCATCCGCGAGCGCTTGGCGAATCTGGGTGCAGTGCGCGACCAAGTCATCAAACGCCAAAGCAGCGAAGACCGCCGCCAGTTGGCGCTGGTGATGGGCGGCCCGCAGTCACTCGAGCAAGACCTGCGCGCCTTTGACTTCCCTGCAGCGACGCAACGCCTTGCCGCCGCCAACAGCAAGCTGTCGTCCAACGCTGGCAAGGCGATGGCGCAATCGATCACCACGGACCTGACCAATGCTGCAGCCGCGTTGTCGACGCTGGCGAACAACTGGAGCTCATGGCGTCGCAAGAGCGTGACCGATGCGCGCGAACGCAAGCCGGCGGCACGCGATGCGGTCGGCGTGGACGCACAAGGAGTCTTGATCGAAGGCCAAGGCGGCCCCGAGCGCATCCCTTGGTCGGCGTGGGCCAGCAGCGTGCGTGAGCTGAACAAGCTCTACAACGACCGCTTGTCGCGCGCGTGGCGGCCCGAGGAGCAAACGCAGATCGCGGCCTTGCTGCGCGTGGCAGCCATCAATGAGACGCTAGCCACGACCGGCCGTGTGTTGGATGGCAGCAAGAAGGCCAACTGGACCGAGCAGAACCAGAAGGACCTCGTCGAGGTGTGGCGCATCGCTCTCGAATGGGAGAAGACGCCTGGCGCAGGTGCGAAGGAAGCGGAGGCAGCAACCCTGTTGGGCTCCGCGTTGCGGTTGGCAACCGATGGTTCGTGGTCCAATGCAGTGGCTTCGCTCGAGCGCTTGCTGGATGCTTACGGCGACACCTTGCTGGTGCGCATGTTGAGCGATGGACGCGCGCTCGAAGATCTCAGCACCGGCAAGTAGGGCTGCGCATCCGTGCTGTACGAGCGTGCGGTTCGAGCTGTGGGTACAGGCTGTGAGCTCGAAGTGCGCGCGCAGCCAGGTGCCAAACGCACAGCCTTTGCCGGCGCATGGAACGGCCTGCCCAAGTACGCGGTGGCGGCTCCGCCCGAGGACGGCAAGGCCAACGCGGCCTTTACCGAATTGGTAGCCGACTCGCTGGGCTTGCGCCCTGCACACATTGAGTTGGTGCGCGGCGCCACCGCTCGCATCAAGGTCTTTCGTCTCAGCTTGAGCGCCGAGGAGGCGCTGCGGCGCTTGCAAGCCCTGACCAACGACTAAGGTACGATCTGCACCACATGCAAGCTCAGGAGCACCCGCTCGATGCCGCCGTACACGGTGCTGCATCGGAACTGGCCAAACTAGGAGTCCCGACCACCGGCGCACTGCTGTTGCTGGCAACCGGGCTGGGCACGCTGCCGTCCAAACTGCGACATGCGGGCAGTGTGAAGTTGGGCCGCGCCAAGCATGTGCCGGGCGCGTGGAAGGAAGCCACCTTGCATTGGGGCGAGTTGAATGGCTTGGCGTGTTGGTTGTTGGAGGACGCACCAGGTCCTGCGGACGAAGGCGGGCGTGAACAACCCGGTGCGGCAGCGTGGGTAAGGGCTTTCCCTGTGTGGCTAGCCAAGCTCGCCGGTGCGCGGCACCTGATCCATGTCTCGGCGGCCACGGCTCTACCCGAAGCAGGCAAGCCTCTTTCGCTGCTGGGCTCGTTGGTCGTGGCGGAAGACCACATCAATCTGTCCGGAGGCACGCCGCTGCATGCCTTGTCGGGGTCGACATTGGGGCCGCTGTTCCCTGCTGTGTCAACTTTACATGACAGCGTGCTGCGTCCAGCACTTTTGACAGAAGCCAAGCGCCAAGGCATTCCCTTGGAGCCTGCCGTTGTCGCTTGTGTGGCCGGCCCTTCGATGTCCACGCCCGCGGAACGCCGCTGGTGGCGCACGGCAGGAGCCTCTGTCGCCATTCAGGATCTCACCCCCCCACTGCTGGCGGCGGCCCATGCAGGTCTGAGCGTCGTGGCGCTGTCCGCCGTTGTCGATGCAGGCAGTGACGACATTCCGACCGTGCTGCTGCGTGCGGAACGCGCTGTGCCGCAGATCGAAGAGCTCGTATGGGCCTTTGCACCCCATGTAGCCAAGGCGGTCGCTGCGGCAGAACGGGACGAAGCATGATTGCGCTCGCGGTGCTCGTGTCAGGCTCCGGGCGCTCACTGGAGAATCTGTGTGAGCGCATCGATGCTGGAACTCTGCAGGCGCGTATCGCGCTGGTGATGTCGAACCGCGCCGATGCCTATGCCCTTGAGCGCGCCAAACGGCGCGGCATCCCCACCTGTGTAGTCGACGCCGAGAAGCGGCTGACTCCGCAGGACTTCTCCCAAGCGGCCTTCACAGCCATCGAAGCTTCGGGTGCCGAACTCGTGGTGCTAGCCGGATTCCTGCGGCTTCTGCCGATCCCCGGCGCTTGGGACGGCCGCGTGCTCAACATCCATCCCTCACTCTTGCCTGCGTTTGGTGGCAAGGGCTACTACGGTGACAAGGTGCACAGCGCCGTGCTGCAGCGTGGTGTGCAGTACACCGGCTGCACGGTGCACTACGTGACCAACGAATACGATGCTGGGCCGATCCTGCTCCAGAAGGTGGTGCAGGTCCGGCCCGGCGATGATGTGCATGCACTGGCGGCGCGTGTGTTCGAAGCAGAGAAGGAAGCTCTGCCCGAAGCGATCCACTTGCACTGCGCGCGTGGCTAGCGCGGACTGGTTGCGCTAACGGCGCAGGGGTCTGCCGTCGTCAGCTCCATCGACGACCAACGCGTCGTAGGCGTGAACACGGCTGCAGGCTGAGCCTGGATCGCATCGGCAGTCGTCACTTGGAAGACGTCCTCGACCGCACTCAATGTGTAGCCGGTGGTGGACACGGCCGTGGAGCCCACAACTGTGCCCGCGGAATCTTGCAGCGTGGCCGCCATCAAGCAGGCCGCATTCGAGCTGCCCGTGACATCGACGGTCCAGACGGCCGCGGAAGGCTGACCGGTCGACGGTCCAGCCAACACGACACTTTGCGACGCTCCTCCGACGATGTCGAGGATCTGTCCCAGAGGTTGCGTCATCGCCACCCAGCCGCGCAGTTCGCTAGAAGGACCTGCGGTCATCAAGCGCCGGCCATACGCCAGTGCCAAGCCACCATCCGACAAACGCGCGGCGCGCAGATCGTTCGAGGACACATCCAGGTTTTCAGCATTCAGCGCGAAACTCACGCCGCCCGTAGACAGCAGCGACACGATGGCGGCAGGCACGCTCCCTAGAGCCTGCACAGCGAACACCGCCCCGCCTTGCGGCAAAGGATGCACGCGCCCGACTGTAGTGAAGCTGCTCAAGTCCTTGGCCCAACGCAGCGTGCCGTTGGAGGTCATGCGCAGCACATGCAAGCCCACATCGGTTTGCACGCGTGCGAGCAGATCGCCGCTCGTGGGTTCGGCTTCTACTTGCACCGACTGCACAAGTTGCGTGCCGAACTGCAAGGCCTGCACCTGCAGAGTCCCGTTCGTCGCTTGGCGCACATGGAACAAGCTGCCGCCGCTGCCGCGTGCGTAGAAGTGGCGCAAGGTCGGCAGGCCCGCGTACACATACGCGCTTGCACTGGGCTCCAGCTGCAACGACTCGCCCAAGGCGGCCGTGTCAAAAGTACGCACCACTCCCGAGCTCGAGATGGTGTAGAGGCCGGAACGCGCGCCTGTAACCAACGGAATGGTCGTCCAGGCACCATACGCACCACCATCCACCGAGGCTTGGATGTCCGCTACTTGGCTCCCACTGGCGGAGCCGTCCAGACTCACTTGCCAACTGGCCTCGCCATCGTCCGTGAGGTTGGCATAGACCGTGGGTTGCACACCCACGAGTAGCGGCAGAGGCTGCACTGCTAGCAGCACACCTTCGCGCTGCAAATCCAACGGCACGAATGCGCCAGTGCCAGCACCCACGCTCCACCGCACAGCACCCGTCTCGCTCAGGCGCGACAAGCTTGTCCAAGCCAGGCCTTGCAGCGCCGGGCCAGCAGTGCTGTAGCCCAAGTACACGAGGCCACCATGATCGGCAAACACTGCAGCGCTATCAGGCAGCGACCACTCTGACTGCGTTGTGGCGCTCGGATCAAAGCACAGCAAGGCCGAGGCGCTGGGGTCGGTGAAGTCGAAGGTCGTCAAGTACAGCAAACCGTTTCCGACGGCGGCAGAGCCCGTGAACGAGCCCTTGGGTGGGAACCATGCACGACGCAAGCGACCGGTGGTATCGAAGGCCACCAACAAGCTGTTGCTGTCACCAGCCAAGAGGCCGCGACCGGGAGCCACGAAGTCGACAATGGGCGCGCCTCCACCAACTAGCTGGAGCTGGCTCTGCAGCGTCGGTGCGGCGATCACTTGCGCGGCAACGCGCGGAGCCACGCCCGCCGCATTCGTCGAGGAGGAGTCACTGCCACCGCCGCCGCCGCACGCAGCGAGCGTGACGACAAGAGAACTGGACAGTAGCCAACGAGTGAGTGCGAGCTGGTCAGTAGGTGTCATGCGAGGCCAGCATCCTAGCCAAGCCTAGGCACGCGCGGCCAATGCCACCAAGGAGAGAATGTCGTCGAGGTTGTGCCGGAACACACCCTCCAAGCGATGCGGCCGCGCAGCCAGGAAGTCGAACCATGCCGCAGGCGCAAAGCTCCCGGGCAAGTCCCCGTGCCTATGGACCGCACACAGTTCACGCTCCAGCGTGCGGAGCTTGCAATCGGCCCACTTGCCGCTGTGCGCGCGCCGCAATGGCCAATACAAGTCCAAGTGCGGCACTTGCTCGAACGGCGGCTCGATGCCGTGCAGGCGCATCTTGTCTTGCAAGCGATGACGATCAAACGACTTGCCAAAGAAGGTCACGACCATGCTGGCAGCAGCAATGCGTGCCGCCGTTTCGCGCAGCAAGTCCGCCTCGCGTGACGGGTGCTCGAGGAACCCTTGCCAGACCTCAAACTGCTCGCCCGCACCCATGAAGCGACCGAGCCCCACCATCCACACATAGGTACCTGCACCGCCTGCAAGTCCGCTGGTCTCGGTATCCAAGAACAACGCTTGGTGCAGATCG
>CAIKQM010000068.1 GCA_903829565.1 uncultured Planctomycetota bacterium | reverse complement strand
CGGAGCCGGCTTGCGGCTGCGGCTCGACGAGAGTCACAGCAGCATTAGCCGCGAAAAGAACCTGCGGGGAACCAGTAAACGGACCGCGGAAGACATAGACCCGCCCCGCGTCAAGCAAACCGGACACATCGGCGGCTGCCGCTGAGACAACCAAGTCCATATGACCATCCAGATCCACATCGCCTGTGAAGACGGCACTACCGAGCTGATCACCAGCCTGTGCACCACGCACGATGAGATTGGCAGTCTCCGAGGTTTGTCCTTGAGTGGTCAACAAGCCGCTCCCGCCGAACCACACGTAGACAGCGCCGGCTTGGGGAGCGACGGTCGAGTCCATGGGGGCCGTAACGACAAGGTCCGGTTGTCCATCAGCGTTCAAGTCGCAAGACGGAGCCGAGTCCTCATCCCAAGTCCAGGCAGCGGTCAAGCGCTCGGTACCCTGTTGAGGGCACGTCACAACCACATCGACCGTCGTACCTGATGTGCCTGCAGGAGTGGTGCACTCCAGAATCGACGCAGACACCACGGCTACATCCGTCGCAGCTTGGCCACCAAACGCAACGCTGTAGCTCCATGCAGAGTTGAAGCCCGAGCCTGAGATACGCACACGCGTGCCACCGCACGCAGGTCCATGCGTAGGAGTCAGGTTCGTAAGCTGCAGCACATCCGCAGGATCCAACCAGGTCCAACCGTCGGCTTGAGTGATCTCCAGCGTACCGACTTCTACGGTGACATCCACCGTACTCGGCACTCCGGCCGGTGTCTCGCACTGCAACTCTGTGGGCTGCAGCACCACGACATTGGTGGCATACGCGGAGCCAAAGCGCACACGGGCATTGGGAGCGAAGCCCGTGCCTGTGATGGTGACCAGTGTCCCGCCAGTCGCAGGACCTGTGTTGGGCTCGATGCTATCGAGCCCCAGTTGCGAGGCCGGCGGCAGCACAAAGCGTGAACCACCTCCGTCTCCGCAACTGACAAGCAAGCTGAACACAGCGAGGAAGCCGAAGAACCACAAGCTGCGAGTACGCGCAACGGGGAGCGAATGAGCAGAGTGCATGATGGCGCAGATATCCAAAATCCAAGAGGTAGAGACTCCGCGACGAAATACGGTCGCCGCACGGAGGTGTACTCAGTACACGGTGTACGTTGTAACTACAGCTGCGGAGCGCGCCAAGTGCAGCCTGCAAGTCTGTCTCGCATCTGCAACCGCGGCTCAGCGCTGGGCAGTGCTCTCGCGCATCGCGCGCACGGTGCGCTTGTAGCGCTCTTCCACACTCGCCGGATTCTGGCCGAAACGTAGCGCTTCTACGTAGGCTTGCAGAGCTGCTTCACGATCCCCGAGCACTGTCCATGCATCTCCGATGGCCTCCCACGCGCGCCAATCCGTGGCGTGGGCATCCGCTTCGGTCACCAACAAATCCAACGCACGCTGGGCTGCACTCGCAGAGACCTCGCTCGTGGCCAGCAATGCACGAGCCAACTCACGGCGCACCGGAGCCCATGCAGGTTGGGCGGCGTAGACCGCTTCGAAGTACTGCAAGGCCTCGCGCACGCTTCCTTCCTGCATGGCTAGCAAGCCCAGGTTGTACTCAGCCACCGCTTGCGTACTGGTCGCACCACGCAAGCGCAGGAACTCTGTGCGCGCCTCCCTGTAGCGTGCGCATTGTGCCAGAGCAGTCGCCCGCTCAATGGACACCGCATCATCGCGCACGCCAAGCGACAGCAGCAGTTCATACTCAGCCAGCGCATCTTGCGCACGACCATTGCGCTGGTACACACGGGCCAAAGCCAAGTGCAAGCGCACATCCTGTGGTTCAACTGCGGTTGCTGCGCGCAAGCGCATGACCGCTGTCGACGGATCCCCCATCTGGAGGGCT
>CAIKQM010000067.1 GCA_903829565.1 uncultured Planctomycetota bacterium | reverse complement strand
TCCTCACGAGTCACGATGTCGAGGACATCGAGGCCACCTGCAAGCGACTGGTCATTCTTGAGCATGGACGTGTGCTCTGGGACGGGGACATCGTGGCGTTGGCGCATGAGTTGACCGCCGGGCGCCGCATTGAAGTGCACTTGGAGCCCAATCTGGCCGAGTCCGGCGTGCCCGAACTCGACCTGGCGACCTTGCCCTTGGCGGAGTACCAAGCCGAACTCTCGGGGCGCGGCCAGCACAGCTTGGCCTTCACGGTCCCAGCCGCCAAAAGCCAAGGCTTCGTGCGTGCGTTGTTCGCCAGCTTGCCTGTGCGCGACCTGTCGGTAGAGCGTCGCCCCTTGGAGGATCTCGTCAAGCAGATCTTCGCCCAAGGGAGGCGCGGGTGAACGCCGTGCGTGTGCCGCGCCTCGTGCTGCGTGCGGCGGTTTGGGAACTGCGCAAAGTCACGGCGTTCAGAGCCGGCTTTTGGCTGAAGGAGATCTTCCGGAACCTCGCCCGTCCGTTGGTGATGGTGTGCGTGCTGATGTCGGCCTCAGGTCTGCCGCAAGGTGTGGCGGGCGATGGTGTCTCGTTGCAAAGCGCCGTGGCCTACATGGTGGTGGTGGCCTTGTTGGAGAAGCTGATCTTTCATGATCGCTGCTTGGAGCTCTCCGATCAGATCTTCCAAGGCTACATCACCAAGTACTTCACCATGCCCTTCCCGTACTTCGTGTTGCCGGCAGGGCGCTTTGTGCAGCACACCCTGTTGCAGCTGGCGATCGTAGTGCCTGCATGGACGCTGCTGTCGTGGTGGATTCCCGAGTGGTGTCCGCCGCCGAAGGACGCACTGCACGCGTTCTGGTCTGTGTCGCTGGTCTTGATCGGCAGCCTGTGCTTCCTGCTATTTTACTTTACACTGCATGCGCTGGCGTTCTGGCTGGATGTGGTCTGGACGACGCTCGTCATGGCACGCATGTTGGCCTTGTTCTGTGGCGGCATGATCCTGCCGCCCATGTTGATGCCGGAGAGCGTGCAAGCAGCGTTCGCATGGACCTTTCCGTGGTGGACGATCGCCATGCCGGTGCAGCTGGCCGCGGGAGGTATGGGTGCCGAACAGGCAGCGCATCTCTGGCTGCAGGGCCTAGCCACCTTGTCTGTGTGGATGCTCGTGTTGATCGCGATCGCTGCGACGGTGTGGAGCAGGGGACGGCGCCGCTATGCCGGGAGCGGGATGTAGACCAGCATGAGCTCACCCTCGTCCCACGAATCGCTACTGCAGTCGGTCCTGCGCCATGGTCGCATTGCACGCCGCTATGCAGCCATTGGCATCGTGCGCCGCGCGCAGTTCCGTACCGAGTTCTTCAGCCAGGTGATCATGGACATCGTGTTCTACGGTGTGCATGTCGCGCTGTTCGAGTTCCTCTACCGGCATGTAGACAACGTGGCTGGTTGGACTATCCACGATGTGCGCGTGTTCCTCGGTTGGTTGTTCCTCTCTGATGCGTTCATGATGGTGTGGATGTCGAATGCGTGGATGCTGCCGGAGGATCTCAAGAACGGCAACTTGGACACTGTGCGTGTGCGGCCCGTGCAGCCTGCGTTCCTGTACTTGTTCCAGAAGTTCAGCTTGGAGGCCTGTGTCAACGCACTCATCGCTTTGGGCTGGCTGGTGTGGGCGATCGACGCGCACCCACAAGGTTGGACATGGTGGCAGGCACCGCTGTTTGTCTGGTGCTTGGTGTTGTGTTGCATGGGACGAGCCGCGGTGATGACGCTCTTCTCTACGGTCGAGTTCATCTGGGTCAATGGTGAGCTCTCGCGGGTCTTGAACCTGCTCGCCGTCGATGTGAACGACCACCCACTCGATGTGTACGGGCGGCGCGGCCGCGCGTTCTTGCTGTACATGCTGCCGTTGGGCGCCATGAACTACGCCGCTGCGTCCATGTGGCTCGGCAAGTGCGGTCAGGCGGAAGCCGTTGCGCTGTCGGTATTCGTGCCGACTCTCATGGTGCTGTCGTTTGCGCTGTTTGCGCGCATGTTCCGACGCTATGAGTCGGCCATGTCCTGAGTCGGCGTCTTCAGAGGCGAGCTTGTGCCGCTTGGATGCGCGGCAGCAGAGCCCGCACGAAGTGCAACTCAATCCCCGCCGGATCACCGCCCACATAGACAATGCGCACACGCGTGCGCGTGAGTGCCGCTTCCAAGTCGTGCTCCCACGGCAACAACGCGCTGGCTAGTTGATCAATCAAGAAGTCCGGCTGCGCGCGCAGCAACTCCCAAGTCTCGCGTGGCCCAAACTCCGAGCCGATCGCCATGCGCAGCGCAGGTTGCTCCAATGAGAGATCCGCCGCGGCTAGCCACGCAGCTTGTGCTTCTTGGCCTTGCAGCGCGCACAACCTGCGCACGCCTTCCCAGCCCACGCGTTGCTCGGCGCGCGTCGCGATCAAGTAGCCCAAGCCGTACAGCGCTTTCTTCTCCTCAGGTCCCATGGCACTGCTGGAGAGGCCCGCGTCTTCGCTGAATACGCGTCGTGGATCCACACTCACTGCTGTTTCGGATTCCAAGCGCAAGCGTGTCTCCAGCGTGGTGCGCGTCGGGCCGCCGTCATCCGGCAGGTCAATCTGGACCTCTACCAACAGGCCTCCCGTAGCAAAGGCCGCGGCACCCAAGCGCCCGGCACGCAAGCGTGTCGCTGAGTCTTGGACCACGGTCTGGCTCACGAGATCGCAGACACCTTCTTCCAAGGTGCCAG
>CAIKQM010000066.1 GCA_903829565.1 uncultured Planctomycetota bacterium | reverse complement strand
GCCCAAGGCTCTCGACGAGCGCGAAGAAGTGTTGCCCTTGGTGCCCGTGCGCAACATGGTGCTGTTTCCGGGGGTGGTGCTGCCCGTGGTGGTCACGCGCGGCAAGTCCATCGAAACGGTGATGGAAGCGGTGCGCGCCAAACAACCGCTCGCGCTCGTGCTGCAGAAGGACGAGAAGATCGACGAGCCCCGCCGCGGTGACCTGCATGACATCGGCACGGTGGCCGAGATCGTGCGCCACATGCAAGCACCGGATGGCAAGCTGCACCTGATCTGCCAAGGCGAGCAACGCTTTGCCTTGGAGGATCTCATCGACAAGGGCCGCACGCTGGCGGGCAAGGTGCGACGTCTGCCCGAGATGGCGCCCAAAGGCGGAGACAAAGATGAAGCCCGCTTCTTGGCTCTCAAAGAGCAGGCGCGTGAAGTCTTGCAGCTATCGCCGGGTGCGCCCGAGGATTTGGCCAATGTGTTGATGGGCGTGCCGTCGCCGGGCTTGTTTGCCGACATGGTCACGACCTTTCTCGATGTGCCTTTGGCCGAAAAGCAGCAGATTCTGAGCACGCTGGATGTGTCCGCGCGTGTTGCCAAAGTGGCCACGCGTTTGGCGCACTTGGTGGAGGTCTTGCGCTTGTCGCACCAGATCCGCGAGCAAACGAAGGGCACGCTCGACAAGGCGCAGCGCGAGTACTACTTGCGCGAGCAACTCAAGCAGATCCAAAAGGAGCTCGGTGCCGATGAGGGCAGTGACAACGCGGAGCTAGACGTGCGTGTGCGCGAGGCCAAGATGCCGGCCGAGGTCGAGAAAGAGGTACGCAAGGAGCTCACGCGTCTGAATCGCTTGTCCGAAGGCGCTGCCGAGTACGGCAGTTTGCGCACTTGGATTGAGACGATGACCGAACTGCCGTGGAGCGTGGCGAGCACGGATCGCATCGACATCGCCGCAGCGCGGCGCATCTTGGACGAGGACCACCACGGACTTGAGAAGGTCAAGCGCCAGATCCTTGAGTACCTAGCGGTGCGCAAGCTGGCTCCGGAAGGCAAACGTGCCAACCTCTGTCTCGTGGGGCCGCCAGGTGTAGGCAAGACCTCGCTCGGTCAATCGATCGCGCGCGCCATGGGCCGCGTCTTCGTGCGCGTTTCCTTGGGCGGTGTGCATGACGAGGCCGAGATTCGAGGCCACCGCCGTACCTATGTGGGTGCCTTGCCCGGCAAGATCGTGACAGGTATCAAGCAGGGTAAGACGCGCAACCCCTTGTTCATGCTGGACGAGATCGACAAGGTCGGCACGGGCTTGCATGGCGATCCGTCCGCCGCGCTATTGGAAGTGTTGGATCCGGAGCAGAACCACTCTTTCCGCGACAACTACTTGGGCGTGCCGTTGGACCTGTCCAAGGTGCTCTTCATCGCCACGGCGAATGTGTTGGAGCAGATCCCCGCGCCCTTGCGGGATCGTTTTGAAGTGGTGCAACTGCCCGGTTACACGCGCGAAGAGAAGCTCGAGATCGCGCGCAAGTACTTGGTGCCGCGCCAACTCAAGAACAACGGCCTGGATAGCAAGCGTTGCAAGATCCAGGACGGTGCTCTCGCGGCGATTCTCGAAGGTTGGGTGCGCGAAGCAGGTGTGCGGCAACTGGAACGACGCATTGGCTCCATCGTGCGCCATGTGGCCGCGCGTGTAGCCGAAGGCAAAGCGCGCAAGGCTGTGATTCGTGCCGCGGATCTCCCCGCCATCTTGGGTGCGCCGCCGCATGCCGACGAACAGCGCGCGCGCACGTCTGTGCCCGGCGTCGCCACGGGCTTAGCGTGGACACCCGTCGGTGGCGAGATCTTGCATGTGGAGGCCACCTCCATGCCCGGCAAAGGTCAACTTATTTTGACAGGCCAGTTGGGCGATGTGATGCGCGAGAGCGCGCAAGCGGCTTTGTCCTTGGTCAAGTCGCGCAGTCGCTCGCTGGG
>CAIKQM010000065.1 GCA_903829565.1 uncultured Planctomycetota bacterium | reverse complement strand
TGTCAAATACACTGTACACTTCACAACCTTGGACAGGTCCGTGCCCGCGGCAACCAGCACGGCGGACAGGTTCTGCAGCACGCGCTCCGTCTGCGCGGCAACATCGCCTTGCAGGAACTGCCCCGTCGCGGGATCGAGCGCGATCTGTCCGGAACAATGGACAAAGCCGCCGGCCAAAATGGCCTGGCTGTAGGGACCAATGGCGGCGGGAGCGTGCGGTGAGGTGATTCTCTGCTTCATGGTGTGCTTGGCTTGCGCGCTAAGGCTGCGGCCACGGGCGGCGGCACGAAACGCGCCACATCGCCACCATGAGCCGCAATCTGCCGCACTAAGGTGCTGGACACATGCGCGTAGTCGCCCTGCGGCACCAGCAGCACCGTGTCGAGGCCCGCAAGGTCGCGATTCGTGCGCGCCATCGCCATTTCGTAGTCAAAATCGGTGCCGCTGCGCACACCGCGCACGAGCACATCGGCGCCACAGCTCCGCGCTGCATCGACCACCAGGCCCGTAGCCTGCACGACCTCGACGCCGCTCAGGCCGACGACGCACTGCCGCACCAGCTCGACGCGCTCGGCGGCGCTGAAACGGCTGTGCTTGGCGGGATCGTGGGCCACGCCTACGGTCACACGCCCGAACAAAGCCTGCGCACGACGCACGAGATCGAGATGCCCTAACGTGAAGGGATCGAAGCTGCCGGCGAAGAAGGCATGGGAGGCCATCGGACAGGAATCCTACGCATTTCCGGTGGACGGTGCGACCTAGCCGTGCGTCAGGAAGGCGTGGACAGCACGCGCACCCCTACTTTGGCTGGCTGGATCGAGCGCGGCGGCTCGCGGCGTGCGCTAGCGCTGTGCGGAACGGCCTTGCTGGGCGGCGGGTGGTGCGGTGCTCACATCGCCAGCCAAGCTACCGAGGCGTGGCCGCTGTGGTTGGTGTCCCTCGCCACCGCAAGCCTGTTGTTGGGGCTGTGCTGCGCGCGCGGCACGTGGGTGTGGATGTGCTTGCTCCTAGCCACTGCTGCGCTGGCCTGCGCACGTGCGGTGGACGCGACCGATCGCTGGCTGCCTTCGTCAAGCGCGACCATGGTGGGGCCGGGGCTTGGACAGCAGGGGCCCATGGAGCAAGCACGCCTAGGACAAGCGTGGTGGACCGTGCCCGAGGGCAGCTTAGGTACCGGCGATCGGGTCGTGCTCGTGGCGCAGCCTGCGGTCGAGCGCTGGGCCGAAGGGCCCGTTCCCGGTCCGCGCAGCCAAAGCCCGCAACCTGAGCGTATCGAACCACCCGTAGAAGCACTGGTGCGAGTGGAAGCTGGTGGCACTGCCTTGGGCGCTGCTGTGCGCAGTGCGGCCACAGCCGTGCGCGCGGCACTACTGGAGCGCTGTGATGCCATCGCGCATCTCGATGCGCGCGGATTGGTCGCAGCCCTGCTGCTCGGCGATGTGATGCGTTTGCGCGACGAAGTGCCGCCGCTCTTCAAGCGTACGGGCACCTACCATGTGCTGGCGGTTTCGGGCTTTCAGGTGGCCTTGCTTGCCGCGCTCTTGGTGCTGCCCCTCGCCCGCCTCGTGTCGTGGCTTGTGCAGCTGAGTCTGCGCCGCAAGCTGCCGCCCGAACCACTGGCGCTGGTGGCGCTGCTTGTGTTCGTGGCCTTGGTGGGTGGTGGTGCACCGATTGTGCGCGCAGCCGCGTGCTTTGCCTTCGGGCTGATCGCAGCGCGCCTGCGGCCTGCACAACCTGTGCTGGTGCATGGACGCGCTGTCTGGCTCGAGCGGCGCGTGGATGCCTTGAGCGTCTGGTGGCTGGCGTTGATCTTGGAGGTCCTTCTGCGCCCGCAAGCACCTGTGTCGTTGTCCGTGCAGTTGTCGTTCGGAGCG
>CAIKQM010000064.1 GCA_903829565.1 uncultured Planctomycetota bacterium | reverse complement strand
CGTAAACGCCGCCATTAACGACAAGTCCCCCGCCAGCACCGTTGCCGCCGCGACCTCGGCCAGCCGCTCACTCCGGCCTGCCCCACTACAACCCAAGAGCTCCAAGCACTCGCGCGCCGTCCCCTGCCCGGTCCCGCCGCCCACAGTCCCCAGCAACAGGCACGGCACGTGCGCCGAGGCATACAAGTCCCCCTGGGCATCAAGGGCGAAATCGAGGCTGCCGACGGCGCTTTCGCCGAGGTAAGCGATGTCTTGTCCCGTGGCTAAATAGAGCGCGCCCAGCGTATTGGCCGATTGGACCAGATGATTGTGCGTGCCCAAGCGTTCGAAGCCGATGGTGTAGCTGCGCAGGATGGCGACCATGGCCTCGGGGGTCGTGCGAGCGAGGTCCTGCAACGCAGCACGCGGGATCACGACTTCCGCGTAGGCGCTCCGACCACGGCCCTCCAAGCGCGCGCGCGCATTGGCACGCTTCTCCACATCCTCGCCGTGCACATGGCGCTCTGCGGGAGAGGTTGCGGCGGCGAGATCGGCGCTGATGAGGTCCGCTGCTCGCGCGGCCATGTTGATGCCGAGCGCATCGCCGGTGGAAAAGCCCAGAACCAAGATCAAACGGCGACCGGCCAGCTCCGCGTGCGCATCCAACAGCGCACCGTGCTGTGTCGTGGTGCGCACGAGCGCGCGCCACGCTTCCACGCGTGCGGGCACTTGCTGGGCGGCTTGCCACGCGGCCTCGGCGCTGGGGTACACGAGCATCGGGCTCTGCGTCAGGCGTGAAGCCAAGAGGCGCGTGCGCACGCCGCCACCGGCATTCAGCAAGCGCATGCCGCGTGAGGTGGAGGCCACGAGAGCCCCTTCGGTGGTAGCCAACGGCACACACACCTCGTAACGACCTTCTGCTCCGTGCACCACCATCGGACCTGCAAGACCAAGCGGCACTTGGGCGTAGCCCACAAGGTTCTCGATCTTGCCTTGTGCCGCTTCTGTAGGCGTGGGCACGCCGGCCACATGGCGCGGCACCTGACCGCAGGCTTCTGTCCAGTATACTTGACGGCGATAGACCGCCTCAGGGGAGTAGTCAGCCCCCGCATTGCGCGGGATTTTCGGTAGGTGGTACGCATCCATGGGTGGCGCGAGCATGGTACTGGTATGCGGGCATGAACGAGGACTACCAAGCAACGAACGCCGCTCTGGCGTGGTGGCACGCAACGCTGGACGGGGCTGTGGTTCAGCGCGGCCCCGATGGGCAGGCGAGGCTGACAGTGCAGCTGCCAACTGGCTACACAGTCCAACTCGCCGAGCAAGCACCGTGCAGCACTGGGGACACGCTCTGCGTACCTGCCGGCCAATGGGAACGCGTGCGCTTGTGGCAGGGACCGGCGCTGCTGCGCGACAGCCATGTGGCCGCGGGTGAAGTGTTCTTGATCGCAGGCCAAAGCAACTCAGCGAACTGGGGCGAGGAGCGACTGCAGTGTTCGGACGCACGCGTGCGTGCCTTTGATGGCCGAGCTTGGCATGCGGCGCACGATCCTCTGCCGGGCACGCAAGACCAATCCACGGGTGGCAGTCCTTGGCCGATGTGCGGCG
>CAIKQM010000063.1 GCA_903829565.1 uncultured Planctomycetota bacterium | reverse complement strand
GCGCGCATCTTGTCGCGCGACGCGGCGCAAAGTTTGGTTGACAAGGCGCGTGCGGGCGAAGGGGACCTGGCCAAGGCCGAGAAGAAGCTCTGGATGTCGCGCTACTACGAGGACACGCGCGAACTGGCGGCGCGCCTCACGCGTTGGTCCAAGAGCCTGGAAGGCACGGATCGGCGCTTCGTCGTGTGCTCGGGCGGTGGTCCGGGCATCATGGAGGCCGCCAATCGCGGTGCCAGCGAAGCCAAGGGCGAGAACATCGGCCTGAACATCTCGCTGCCGTTCGAGCAGCAGGACAACCCGTACATCACGCGCCGCTTGGCGTTCGAGTTCCACTACTTCTTCATGCGCAAGTTCTGGTTCAGCTACCTCGCCAAGGCGATGGTCGTGATGCCGGGCGGCTTCGGCACGCTGGATGAGTTCATGGAAGTCGTGACGCTCGTGCAGACGCTCAAGATCAAGAAGAAGCTGCCGATCGTGCTGTTCGGCACAGAGTACTGGGACAAGGTGCTGCACATGGAGCCGATGGTGGACTTTGGCACCATCAGCCCCGAAGACCTCAACTTGTTCTATCGCACCGACTCGGTCGACGAGGCGTATGAGTACTTGGTGCGCGAACTCGAGACGCACCACCTCGGCAAGAAGACCGAGGAAGGTTACTTGGCCGACTGAGCGCGCTTGTCGCGTTTGGCTTGGTCTTCGGCTGCGCGCGTGAGGGTCTCGGGTGAGACCTTCACGCCGGCCTTGGCCAGCGCGGCTTCGATGAGCACCTCGCCGGTGGCGTAACCCACGACTTGCGCGGCGACCTTGCCGTCCTTGCCGACGATGAAGGTGTGAGGAATACCTGACACACCATAGAGTGCGCGAGAGACGCGTGCTTCGCTGCGACCGGCGGGGTCATTGGCAAAGATCAGCGAGGAGTACTTGAACGCGTCCTCTTCCATGAAGGTCTCGAACGCCTCCGCGGCATCGTTGGTGCACGCCGCGAGCACGACCACATCTTGGTCTTTGTAGGTCTTGGCGAGTTGCTCGTGGTGCGGCAGAGCTGCACGGCACGGCCCGCACCAAGTGGCCCAGAAGTCGAGCACCACCACCTTGCCCTTGTAGTCGGACAACTTGACAGTCTTGCCATCGCGGGTCTGCAGGCTGAAGTCAGGCGCGGGCTTGCCTGTCTCCAGCGCTGTCACCGCGGCTTCAGCGGCCTTGGGCTTCGGCTTCAACCACGCTTCGGGGGCTGCCACTTCTTTGGGGCGATCGGCTTCGGAAAGCTGCACGCCGGCCTTCAGCAGCAGATTGGCGATGCCTTCGTGCGCGGTCGCAGCACCGCCGTCCTTCTGGCGCAGATCGAACCAGAAGCCGCCGAGCAGCTTGCGCTGCGCGTCCAACGCAAAGCAGGCCGGAAGTGCGGGTGTCATGCCGCCCTTGGCCATGCGGCCGAGGAAGGTCTGGGCATTGTGCTGCATCACGGCGTAGGTGTCGTTGACATCACCGCTGAACGAGCCCAAAGGATCGGCGTAGACCGCGACCGGCCATGTGGAGCCGTGTTGTTTGGCGACTTCGAGGAACTTGTCTTTGCCCGCCCAGTTGGCGATCGCAATCACCTCGACGCCATACGACGCGTAGCGCTTCTTCCACTCGCTCAAGGCAACCATGGCGGGTGCGTCGGTGCTGGTCAGCAAGTTCGGCGTGACCAGCGCAATCAGCGTGGGCTTGCCAGCCAGCGCCGCAAAGGTGGTCTCGCCGCCTGTCATCGTCACCAAAGGTGCATCCGGCAGCGTGTCACCGTGCCAGTGGTTGAGAAAGCT
>CAIKQM010000062.1 GCA_903829565.1 uncultured Planctomycetota bacterium | reverse complement strand
AAGGCGGATGCGGCGCGCTTGCGCGCAGCCGAGCCGGCGAGCTTGGGCTTGGCGATGGAGGGGCATGTCATGCGCCATCTCGCGCTGCAGGGAGCTGAAGGCAAGTTGGAGCCGCAGCTACACGGGTTGCTGTTGTTGCACACAGGCGAGGTCGGTCGCTGGCCGGGCACCTTGGATGAAGCACTGCGCGAGGCGCGTACCCTGAGTGCGTTGCGCACGCGCTTTCTGCGCGAAAACGAGTCGTTTCTAGAGGATGGCAATCCTGCGGCCCGCGTGCGCGCGCACGACTGGTTGGTGGCGCGCGGTCTCGGCGTTGCGGGCTATGACCCGTTGGCCGAGCGCGACGTGCGTGAAGCCGCGTTGGCTGCTTGGGACGAACAGCGCGAAGCGAAAGCAGGTGCTCAATGAATCCGCGTGCCCGTACATGGCTGCGTCGAGCGGGTTGGACCGTTGGTGCGCTCGCAGGCGCGCGACTGTTGCTTGCGGTGGGGCTTGCACCCGCGGCCAGCTGGATTGCCAACACGCAAGGCTTGAACCTCGCGTGGGACTCGCACGAGCTGTCCCTATCAGGCGGTGAAGTACGCTTGACAGGCCTGCGCATCGCCAAGGCCGGCGAAGCGCAGCCCGCCTTTGTGACCATCGAGTCCTTGCACGCTGATGTGGACTTGCGTGCGTTGTTGGATGGGCGCCTTGTTGTAACCCAAGTTGTGGTCGACAGCCCGATCGCGCGCGCCGGTTTGGATGCGCAGGGTGCGTTCCGCCTCGCGGGCGACTTCGATCCGTTGAGCTTGCTTGGCGAGACCACCGCAACCGAGGAGCCAATCACGGCAGAGCCGCCCTCGTTGCCCACCTCGGTGCCCGTGGCAGTGGAACACCTGCGTGTGCGCCACGCCAAGTTGGTGTGGACTGACGCTGGTCTGGCTTCGGCGCCAACTGTTGTAGACCTTGATGTAGAAGGCTCGCAGTTGTTCGTTCCGTACACGTCGGGCTCTTTGCGCGTGCGTGTGGGTGCCGCGGGCTTGTTGGACAGCGTGCGTGTGGACTGCGGTATCCAAGTGATCCGTGACGATGTGGAAACCGCCACTACGTTGGCCGTCGACGCTCAATTGGCAGGTCTGCGCTTGCGACCTCTGGCCGAACACCTGCGCAGAGTGGGTATTGTGGCCCGCGGCGAACGCATGGATGGCGCGGTTCAACTCGAACTCAGCCTCAGCGGCAGGAACGAACAAGCCACGCAGGTCGCGACCCGCTTGCAGGTCCGTCAAGCACGCTTGACGGCCGATGGACGCACTGCCTTGGCCGTGGAAGCCGTGGACGTCGATCTGCAAGCAAGTTTGGATGCATTGCGTTCGCAGCGCTTGGCGGTGGTCGCGCCCTATGCGTACGCGGAACTGGCAGCCGATGGAGTCCCGGTGTTCGCAGGCTTGGGTTTCGTTGGTGCGCCACAAGTCAGCACAGTGCCCAGTGCCAGCGCAGCGGTGACTCAAGAGCCGTCCAAACAGCTGCACGCAGCCCTCGCGGTGTTCGAGCTGGAGCGCGGCCGTATCGAATTCATCGACCGCCGTGTCGAACCCCCGCAAGACATCGGTCTCGATGCACGCCGCATCGTGCTCAAGAACCTCGACAGCGCAGTGCTTACGGCTTCGTTGCCTGTTGCACCGGAGATTGAGCTATCTGCAGTGCTGGGCGTCGATGAGGTCGCCAACGAGCTCTTGGCCGATGGCAAGGTGCGCGTCGAGGAAACCGCTGCCGGTGATCCGCGCCTAGGTGCGACATTGACGTTGCAAGGCGACGAAGTGAGCCTTGCGGCGTGGAGTCGTTTGCTGGGCACCATGGGTCTTGCTCCCACGCCGCGCCCGACGGACTTGCGTGCTTCGTTCCGCGCCGTGGTGGAACGTGGAGCGGATGATAGTTGGACTGCTTCGGCGGAAATCGCCGAGCTGTCGGCCGATGACGGCCTGCACCGTGTCTCCGCGGGTGCAACGCAAGTGAACAACTTGCGCGTGGCGGAGGGTGCGCAAGGACTCAGCATCGTCCTGCCCAACGTGTCGTTGGATGGTGCGCTTGTCATGGTGCGTCGCACTGCCGAAGGGGATCTAGTCCTGCCTTTGGTGACAGTCCTCGCGCAGCCCTCGCCCACGTCTGCGCCGAAGTCGGCAACGACGGGTTCAACAGCCGGCACGGCACCGAACGTGGGTCCCGTCACACTGCCGAACTTGCAGCTGGACCGGCTGGCACTACGCGCGCAACGCTTGCGCTTGTTGGATGAGTTCGTCTCGCCGCCAGTCGAACTAGAGCTGGTGGAAGCACAAGTCGAGTTGCTGGAGTTGCGCACAGGCAGCGCAGTGCCCGCAGGCGCACAGCCTGGTGCAACGCTGAAGATGTCGATGCAAGCCCCGGGGCTGCTCAAGCAAGCAGCTCTCGAAGGCGCCTTGAGCGTGTCACCCGATTTGGGACGCACGAAGAGCAAGTTCCAGCTGTCGGCAGAGGGTGTCGACCTCAGCAAGCTGCAAGTGTACTTGACACCTCTAGGCATCGAGGCCTTGGTCCGTAACGGTCAAGCGCAGGCGACTGTACAAGTTGAGACCCTCGTGGGCGGTGGCCAATTCCAGCTCAGCGCCTCAGCCAAGGATGTCTCGTGGAACGAGGGCGAGGCAAACTACGCGCGTCTCGATACGCTGGCCCTAGACGGCCTTGTGCTGGACGCGGAAGGCATCCGCATTGCCGATGTGATCGTCCGAGGCGGACACACGGCGGTGGCGCGCGACTCGCAAGGCCGTTGGAGCGCCTTGGGTATCCGTGTTGACCCGTCCAAACTACCTGACACGACTGCCGCACGTGCTGAGGCACCGTCCGCACCCAAGGAGGCACAGCCAGCCCCGTTAGTACGTATCGCTCATGTGCTCGTAGAGACCTCAGGCGTCACGCTGGTCGATGCGGCGGTCACTCCGGCCACCACGGCGGAGCTTGCTGTGCAGATGGAGGTTTCCGATCTCGCCACTGGCGGTAGCACGCAAACACGCGTATCGGGAACGCTCGGGCTTGCACCCTTGCTTCGTCGCGCGTCTCTCGATGCGTTGCTGCAACTTGCGCCTACAGCTTTGACTGCACAAGCGCAGGTGGACTTT
>CAIKQM010000061.1 GCA_903829565.1 uncultured Planctomycetota bacterium | reverse complement strand
TTGCCGTTGTGGTTCGAAGAAGGCGTGGCGTGCGTGATTGGTGATGGCATCCTCGAAGACGGCGAGTGGATCGTCGATGGGTATGCCTGTTGGCCTGTGCACGAGCTACGCAACGAACGCTTGCTAGATGACGAGCTTGCGAAGCTGTTGAAGGTGCGTGCCGAGGACGGCACCGACACGCGAGAGAATGTGCTGGTGCACTTCATCGGCTGGGCGATCGTGTTCGATCTGTACCGCACCGAAGGCGGCTTGCGCTTCCACGATTGGAGCGACCGCTACAAGCGCGGCATCAGCGTGCAGGAAGCGCGCGAGCGCATGGAGCGTTCCATCTCGACAGCTGTGGAAGAGTCGTGGCTGTTGCGCTTGGAGCATGCGGATCGGCGCGTGCGCTTGGCGACCTCGAAGGGGTTGTGGAAGTTGGAGTCCAAGCTCGCCATGGAGGCCATGGTCGACCGCATGGAGCTCGAACAAGACCCCGAGGTCAAGGCTTCGCTGGCGATCAACGCGCTGTCGGTAGCCGGTGAAACGCGCGTGGGGCGCGATCTTTCGCGGCGCATGTGGAGGCTGGTCGGTCCGGCTTTGCGCACGCTAGAGCTGCCGGAACCAGCGGAAAACAAGGCCTTACGTGACTTGTGGAAGTCGTTCCGCTGGAACACCAATGTCTCCAGCCGTCAGGCTCTCGAAGGGTTGCGTCGGTTCTGGGCCGAATGAAAGTAGGAGCAGTGACACTGCTGCTGTGGCTTGCGCTGAGTGACGCGTCGGCACAGGAAACGCCTCTGCAACAGACACCGCACGTGGGCTACGACAACGGCTTCTACATGCGCTCGCAAGAGGGTGCGCACGAGTTGAAGATCGGCGGCCTGTTCATCGTACGCGGGCGTGCTTACAGCGGTGATGCCGCCGAGCGTGTCAACGAGGTGGACTTGCCGCTCAGTCGATTGGAGCTGTCAGGCAAACTGGACAAGCGCTTTCTGTTCTTGTTCGAGCCCCGCTTTGGCGTCAGCAGCTCATCGCTGGACGAAGCGTGGGTAGGCTACGAGCTCGCGCCGGACTGGACCCTGCGCGCCGGACGCCTGAAGGTGCCGTACAGCCAAGATGAGTGGCAGCCGCGCCGCTGGCGCGACACCATCCAGAAGTCGTTGTTCAACTCGTTTGGAGTCGGTGACGACAACGGCGTGGGCACGTACTTCGGCTCGCGCTGGACACCTTGGCAGGGTGGAGTGGCTGTCGTTGGCGGCAGTGGGTCAAGCGAACTTGACGATGGCAAAGAGCTGGCGGCGCGTGTGGTGCACAGGCCGTGGCTGGAGACAGGCGGCTTGTTCGAAGGCTTGCATCTGGGAGCCTCTGCCACATTCGTGAATGGCGAGCAGGACTTGAGCGAGCGCGAGTTGACCAACGAAGCCGCCGTCCCCTATGCAACCTACAGCGCGGATGCACGCCTTGATGGATTGCGCACGCGCGCCGGCCTTGAGTTCGGCTGGATGTACGCCCGTCACGAGCTGCATGGCGAATGGACCATGGCGCGCGCCGACCTTGAAACAGATGCACAGGCTGATACCGCGAATGTCACTGGTTACACCGTGACCTACTCGCACATGCTCAGTCAGCACAAGAAGAGCTTCTTTGGCTTCACCAAGGACTCGCCGCTGGCGACAGAGCCGGGCTTTGGGGCTTGGCAGTTGGTCGCCCACTGGTCGCGCATCGAGCTTGATGAAGGCTTCCAAGGTTCGGGAGTGCTCACCGCAGACTCGGATCCAGGCACAGTGCAATCCTTCGATCTGGGCGTGAACTGGTGGAGCTCGGCCCACTCGGTGCTGCGCATGCATGCGATCCACACGCTCTACGAGCAACCGGTCACCTACGCCGGTGACGAGCTCAGCGACGAGCAAGCCTTGCTCGTGTCGTGGCAACTGCACTTCTAGTGCAGCGCGTCAGCAGAGCTGACGGTAGACTGCTGCGCTAACCCCCGGCTTTGCGCCGCCTAGCCTATGCAACCTACAGCCGCACGCATGGATCTCTCTGACTGGACGAAGCATCTCGCGCACTACAAGAAGGTCGGTGACCTGATCGACCAGTGCATCGACTTGATGCTCAACTTGCGCCAGTCGGGACATCCGGGCGGCTCGCGTTCCAAAGTGCCGTTGCTCGTCTCGACCACGCTGGGACCGGGCATGCGCTTCGACATCCGCCGGCCCGAGCTGGCCTTCGGCGATCGCTTTGTGTTGGTCGCGGGTCACTGTGCGCCGGCGGTGTACGCCATGTTGGCGGTCTACAGCGAAGCCCTGCGTGCGCGGCATGCGCTGACCAAGGACGCGCGCTTCCTCATCCCGCACGCCGCCGAGCGCGAGTTGGTGTTCGAAGACTTGCTCTACCTGCGTCGCAACAAGGGTCTGCCCGGTCACGCGGAGATGGAGGGCAAGACGCTCTTCTTCAAGTTCAACACCGGGCCCTCGGGTCACGGTGCGCCGGCGGCAATGGGCGAAGCCTTGGCGCTCAAGCACGCGGGTGCTGGACAAACGCGCGTGTTTGCCATGGAAGGCGAAGGTGGTCACACCGCCGGCGCGCACCATGAAGTCAAGCACACGGCGTACGGATTGGGTCTCGACAACCTCGTGTACCTGCTCGACTGGAACGATCACGGCATCGACCATCGCGCGCACAGCGAAGTCGTGCACGGCACACCGCGCGATTGGTTCGAGCCGTACGGTTGGCGCGTTGCGGGCGCAGAAGACGGCGAAGACTACGCACAGATCTGTCAAGCGCTGGCGACCATCGTGCAAGCCAAGGAAACCGGCGGTCGCCCGGGCATGGTCTACATCAAGTCGCGCAAGGGTCGCGGCTACCACAAGTTTGACGCCGCCTCGCACGGCAAGATGCATGCGCGCAACAGCGACCTGTTCTGGCGCTGCCGCAAGGACTTCGAGGACGCTTGGGGTGTCAAGTTTGCTGGACACGGCGACACGACGGACCCGGGCGAAGAGGCCTGCCGCGTGCAGACGCGCGGCTGGTTGGACACAGTGCGCGAAGTGCTGTGCGCCGACCGCGCCTTCCTCGAATGGCTGACGGACACGCTGCTGGCCAAGGCCGAAGCCGTGCCGCAGGACATGCCTGGTAGCGCGATTCGCGCCAAGACCAACCTGCACGAAGACCGCTCGTGGCTGGCTGCGGACAAGCTGCCCGCCGGCCTCTTTGTGGCGCCGGGCACCAAGATCGCCAACAAAGAAGGCTTCGCCAAGTTCGGTGCGTGGGTCAACGAGACCGCACGGCAAGCCATGGGCCGTCCGTTGGTCATCGCGTGCTCGGCCGACCTAGCCGAGTCCACCTCGATCCACGGCTTCTCGTTGGGCTTCACCGATCCCAAGCAAGGCTACGGTTGGTACGAGCGCACCAAGAACCCGGGCGGTGCGTTGCTGCCCACGCAGATCACCGAGTTCAGCAACAGCGGTCTGTGCGCCGGACTCTCGTCGGTCAACATGTCAGCGAACCCCGAGCAAGAGTTCTGCGGCTACTGGAGCACGCACTCGACCTACGGGAGCTTTGGCTACCTCATGTACGGGATGATGCGCTTGTACTCGCAACTGGCGCAGGATTGCCCGTTGAAGGTCGGCAAGATCATCTGGGTGCTCGGTCACTCGGGTCCCGAGACCGCTGAGGACAGCCGCACGCACTTTGGCATCTTCTCGCCGGGCGTGTCGCAGCTGTTCCCTGCGGGCAAGGTCATCAACTTGCATCCGTGGGAGCACAACGAAGTCGCGCCGATGCTGGCGGCCGCGTTGCGCTGCGAAGCGCCGATCGTCGCGTTGCACTTGACGCGTCCCGCCGTCGCTGTGCCCGATCGCAAGTTGTTGGGCGTCGCGAGCCACATGGACGCGGCCAAGGGCTGCTATGTCATCCGCGATCATGATCGTCGCCGCCCGAAGGAGGGCACGATCTTGGTGCAAGGCACCAGCACGACGGAGTCGGTGTTCCAACTGCTGCCGCGCTTTGCGCAACCCGACGCGCCGAACGTGAAGATCCTCGCCGCGACGAGCTGGGAGCTGTTCCAGCAACAATCGCGCGAGTACCAAGACTTCGTGCTGCCGCGTGGCGATTGGCTCGACTCGACCGTAATCACCAACGGCGCCAAGCGCTTGATGCACGATTGGTTGTCCTCGAAGGTCGCCGAGAAGTACGCGCTGTGCCCCGACTTCGACGACCGCTGGCGCACCGGCGGCTCGGTCGACGAGGTCAAGCGCGAAGCGCACATCGACCCCGACAGCTTGTGGGACGGGATCGTGCGCTTTGCCAAGGACCGTCAAATCCGCTTGACGCGCTTGGGCCACCCTGGCGACTGAGACAGGTTCTGGCGTCTGTAGCTGGGCAACTTGGTTCTCCAGCTCGAGGATTTAGGGGCGCATGATCTGGCACCGAGTCGAACGCTACGCCGAATCAGGCCTAGCGCAGGGCTTCCTCATGGGTGCGGCCGCTTGGTGGCGTGAGACAGAGAAGGCAAGCAGACAAGCTGCATGCCGGACACCTGTCAAGTTTACTTAACTGGCAAACAGCTCGTTGACGAT
>CAIKQM010000060.1 GCA_903829565.1 uncultured Planctomycetota bacterium | reverse complement strand
CGCAGGCCATGCAGGCGCGCGTAGACCTCCAGCAGTTGCTCGCCCGCGAGCTTGCCGCTGGCGTAGGGCGACAGCGGAGTCGGCCGCATGTCCTCGTGCTTGGGCAGCTCGGCGGTGTTGCCATAGGCAGCGCTGGACGCGGCGAACACGAGGCGTGTCACGCCCGCTTGACGCGCGGCCTCCAGCACATGCAGCGTGCCCATCACATTGATGCGGTAGCTCTCCAACGGCTCGGCCACCGAACGCGGCACGCTGACTTGCGCCGCCTCGTGCAGGACCGCATCGCAGCCGCGCACGGCGCGCGCGCAGGCCTCGAAATCGACGATGGAACCTTGGACGAACTCGACCGGCGCACCGCTGCCGAGCTGGCCCACGCCCAACGGCTCCAGATTGGCAAGGCGGCCGCTAGACAAGTCGTCGAGCACCACGACCTTGGCCCCCTTGCCCACAAGGGCCTCACACAGGTGGGAGCCGATGAACCCTGCACCGCCAGTGACCAGCACACGCTTCATGCGGGCATCGTAGCGAGTGGCAAGGCCAAGCCTATAAAGCGAACCCGGCGGCTGGGGCTCGCACCCCCAGGCGACCGGGTTCACTCCCTCAAGAAACCTCGAATCCCCATCGCTCCCTCTCTCCAAGGAGCGCTGGGCTAGAGAGCCGCGGTTCCGGCGTGGGCGAACGGAAAAAAGAACACGACCGGTAAAGAACACGACCCCCCTAAGAACACGACCCGCGGGCGCGTGCCAGCGGGTCGTGAACTTCGAGAAGAGTCCCCAGCGCAGCCTCTCGTGGCTGCGAGGTAGTCAGCCGCGGTCCGGCGTGAACCGAACGACCAACTTGCGAGAATCTAGCTCTTAAGCGCTCAGCCGAAGATGCCCGTCTTCTGAACCTTGCGGATCTCGCCCTTGTCGGACCAGATGATCTCGCCCGTTTCGATGTTCACCGCGTCCAGCACGAACAGGTAGTACACATCCTCGGTCTTGATGCCGCCCGTCTCCATGCTGCGGCCCTGCTTCTTTTCGATGGAGCGCAGCGTGCCGTACAGGACCACATCTGCGCCCAGTTGCTTGCCGAACTGCTTGGCCATCTCCGGGTTCACGCGGCCGTCGTTTTGGAAGCGCACTTGGCCGCCAATCTCGTCTTGGCCGGCACCGGTGGCCACAAAACGGAAGCGACCCGAGCGCAGCAGCTCGGTCTTGATCGAGTCCGACACGGCGCTCGTGTCGATGTGTTCGCTCGTGCGGTTCTGGATGCCGCCCAAGGCCACGATCACGCGCTTGTCATCGCGCTTGCCCGGACCATCGAGGTAAGCCAACTGCGGCGAGTTCAGCAACGACTTGATCATCGTCTCGCTGAAGGTTTGGAGATCGGTGGAGCCCCAGTCCGCATTGACGGTTTCGGTCGCGCGCGCATCGCCGTACTTGGTCGAGCTGCACGCGCACAGGGGAACGAGAGCCAGAAGGAGGAGCAGTAGGTTCGTCTTCATAGTGTGTTTGGTCAGGGTGTGCTGAAGCGCGTCCGGAATGAGCGGCAGCCCACCGGCACCGGGGTGACTTCAAACGGCTGCATCGCACCGGTGGCCAGATCGAGAGTCGCGTAGGTCCCGGCTCCATCGGCGAGCGGTTGACCGCGGTCATCAATCCATTCGATGCGCATGCGGCAGGACACGCGCTCGTCACCTGTGTTGCGCAGCGAGAAGCGCAGCGCACGCGTCGGGTCCGTGCCTTCGATGCGCACATCGAGCAAGGCCAAGGACTGGGCCACGGCCTCTTCCGAGAGTCCGGAGGCTGCAGAGGACTGGGACTTGGCCGAGTGGCAGGCCGCAAACAGCGGCGCGCACACCACAGCGAGAGCAAGCACGAGAGACGGGCGGTTCATGGTGTAGTTCCAGTCGTCAGGCGTTGGCCACCCACCGCGCGGGCGTAGGTGCGTGTGCCCAGCGTGCGCGCGAAGACGAACATCGTCTCGCCACGCGCCAGCTCAAAGCTGCCGAGGTCCATCGTAGCGCCGCCGAGCGGGGCCAAGCGTACGGAGTGTGTACCTGGCGCCACGAACACGCGGGCGGCGTGAAAGCTGTGCGGCAGCGTGCGCCAGGCGCGCAGATCCGCGCGCTCGCTCGCCAAGGTGTAGACGATGCCCGCCAACGTGCCCAGAGTCCCGAGGTTGTCGTCCTTACCCAAGCGGCGCGTCATCTCGTACTTGAGCGCGTTGCGCACCGCGCTCTTGGTGGCCATCCAAGCGATGCGGTCCGCGAGGTTCTCGCGCGCCACGGCGGCGATGTCCTCCACCACAGCGGCGCGCACCGACGAGTCGTTGACCACGAGGTCCACGTTCGCCACCGGTTGGTAGCGATCGCGATAGACCGGCACGACCCAGCGCGCGACGCCGTGTTCCAACGGAATGGCGAGACCTGACTCGAACTTCTCGGGGCCGAAGCCCACGCCGCAGATCACCACGATGCTCGCAGCACCTTCCGGCAGCTCGGGCTCTTGTCCAAAACGCTGGACAAGCCCTTCCAGCTCGTCTTGACGGCCGGCGCGGCGCGCCAAACGCACGAGGGCTTTGCCGGCCAGCTCGAGGCCCACGCCCTTGGTGACCATGCGTTGGTAGTCGATCCACGCATTGTCCGGCTCGTTGTCCATCTCATAGGTCAAGGCCGACAAAAAGTGCCCCAAACCACCGGCGCGATAGGACTTCTTGTAGAGCGTCTCGTCGTTCTCCAAGTGCACATTCGCGCGCTTGGCCTCGACGCGAGCACCATCGCGATCACCGCGCTCCAAGCGCGTCAACGCATCGTGCACATGCAACAGCACGCGCTCGTAACCTTCGCCTTCGTAGGACTTGGCCGTGTCGTTGAAGGCCCACGAGAGCACCTCTTCACCGAGCGTCTCGCTTGAGATCAAGGCCGCGCGTTCGAACTGCTTGGTCAACTCGCCCGCCGTGTCAAAGCGCTCTTGCGCTGCGCCTAGATCACCCGCGGTCCACGCCACGGTGCCGGACTCGACCAGCTGCAGGAACTCGCTGCCGGTCGTGGAAGGGTCGTCGTAGGCGCCGCGCGCTGCTGCGAAGTTCCCCGACTCAAAGTCACGCAGCGCACGCCCCGTGCGGTCCGCGTAGGTGGCGCAGGACGCAAAGCACAGAGAGAGGACAAGGAGGGCCGTGCGCATGGGGCGAGTTGGGTCGCAGAGTATCCAGCTATGCATTACCATGCGCAACCCACCCCCCTATGCGCAGCACCTATTTGGAGAAGGACGGCCCCCAACGCTCCTCCGGCGCCCACTCGCCGATGATGGAGCAGTACTGGCGCGCCAAGCGCGAGGCGCCGGATGCGTTGCTGTTCTTCCGCATGGGCGACTTCTACGAGCTGTTCCATGAAGACGCCAAGATCGCGGCGCGCGAGTTGGGGCTGACACTCACGGCGCGCTCCAAGGGCGAAGACGCCATCGCCATGGCGGGTGTGCCGTGGCGCAATGCCGATGCGTACTTGGTGCGCTTGGTCAAGAAGGGCTTCAAGGTCGCGGTCTGCGAACAGATGCAGGACCCGCGCGAGGCCAAGGGCATCGTCGAGCGCGCGGTGGTGCGCGTCGTCACGCCGGGAACCCTGACGGAAGAGAACGCGCTGGATGCGCGCGAGCACAACTGGCTCTTGGCGGTGTCGTTGCACGCCGGAGTCGCCGGCCTTGCGTGGGCTGATGTGTCGACGGGGCGCTTGTGCGTGAGCGATGTGCCGCAAGCCAAGCTCAGCGATGAACTGGCGCGCATCGCACCGGCGGAGATCCTCGTGGGGCCGCACTTCGATGCGGAGGCGGGTGAGTTGGCGTCGGAGCTGCGCCACACCTACGGCACGCGCATGGGCTTGCGCGAAGCGTGGCATTGGGATCGCGAGGGCGCGCTGCGTTTGCTGCACACACGGCTCAAGGTGCACAGCTTGGAGGGCTTTGGCCTCGATGAACAAGCCTCGGCCTGCATTGGTGCGGCGGGTGCCTTGCTGTCGTACTTGGAAGAGACGCAGAAGAACGCCTGCGCGCACTTGACTGGGCTCGAGCATGTGCAGAGCACCAAGCACCTCGTGCTCGATCGGGCCACGCGTTCGTGTTTGGAGCTGTTCCGCACGCAACGCGATGGCGCGCGCGAAGGCACTTTGATCGAAGTCTTGGATGCCACGCTGACGCCGATGGGCGGGCGGCTGGTGCATGAGTGGTTGTCGAATCCGCTGCGCGAAGTTGATCCGATTCTGACGCGCCACCGGGCAGTGGCCGAGCTGCATGGCGCGCCGTTCTTGCGCGAGGAAGTGCGCGAGCTGCTGCGTGAAGTGCTCGACATTGAGCGCTTGGTCGCCAAGGTCTCGACCTTGCGTGCCAATGGCCGCGACTTG
>CAIKQM010000059.1 GCA_903829565.1 uncultured Planctomycetota bacterium | reverse complement strand
CAAGTTCTTTGGACGAGTACAGGTAGTCATAGCGCGCATCGCGGCCTACGCCTTGGCGGAACCAAGTGGCCTCGTTGCGGCCGTGGAGCCGCAAGTATCCGCGCGCCGAAAAGGGGCTGAACCACGCCGGCGGATGGTTCCACGACGGAGGCAGATCCACATGCGCCAGCGTGACGCCCAAGCCGCGCAGCGCATCCAGCTGCGGTGGTTCGAACCACGAACGATGGCGCAACTCGACGGTCATCGGCCACGGATCAAAGAGGGCGCGCAAGCGACCGATGCGGCGCAAGTGGGTGGGCGACCAATGGTACGAGGCAGGAAACTGCGCCAAGAGGCACCACAAGCGCTTAGCGCGCCACAGCGGTTCGAGTCCGCGCCGGAACTGCTCGGCCAGCGGGGTCCAAGCGCGCGGATCTTCGGGCTCTGGCGCGTGCGTGAACTCCTTGAGGAGCTTGGCCGTAAAACGAAAGCGCTCGTGTTGCGCAGCCAACTGCACCCAGCGTTGCGCGTTTTCGGGTCGCGGTTGCGCATAGAAGGTGGCATCGATCTCGACGAGTTCGAACCACTGCGCCAAGTACGCCAAAGCGTGAAAGCCCGGTGGCTTGTGCTCGGGGTACACGCGCCCTTCCCAATCGGGATAGGACCAACCCGCGGGACCAATGCGAATCACCAATCGCAGGGCGCTCCCACGCGCTGGAAGGCTTCGGTTTCGCAAGCAAGCAGCGCACTGCGCACGGCTTCAGTAGCGCGTGTCAATTCTGCTTCACCACCGGCACGCGAAACACGAATGGGTGCTCCGTACACGAAACTCATGCGCGCGAACGGCTTGGGGATAGTGAAGGCATCCCAGCTGTCCATGCGCCACGCGCGATCGACGCCAAAGCCGAGGGGCACGATAGCGCGACCCGTAGCACGGGCCATCCATGCCAGGCCTTCGTTCATGCCATGGCGTGGACCGCGCGGACCATCGGGTGTGATGACCAAAGCAGCACCGGTGTCGAGCACGCGCACCATTTCGCGCAAAGCGCGTGCTCCCCCACGGCTGCTGGAACCGCGAATGACCTCGTAACCACAGCGCCGCAGCAACGCATCGCTGACATCACCGTCTCCGCTCATGGAGACGAGCACATGAAAGCCGCGTTGCGCATAAGCAGGCAGTCCCAGCACCATGCGTCCATGCCAAATGGCGAGCAAAGCGCCGCGTTCTTGCACGCGCGTGAGCTCGAGGTGCTCGCGGTGCACATGTTCGATCTCCCATGTGCGTGAGAGAGCCTCGAGTAGTGGTGGCGCAATGGACTCACTCAACCACTTGCCGAGCTTGCGTCGCGAGCGCTTGAGCCTGCGACGCAGCGGGAGTTGCTCACCTGTCACGGCGCCTTGACGTCGTCTCCGCCGCCGCTTTGGTCGATGCCATCCGGTCCGAGCGAGCGCAATTCGTAGCTCTTGCCATCCTCCGCAACGCGGTAGACCAAGGCCCGATTCCATCCGTCGAGCGGCAGCTTCTTGTCGCTCAAGAAGCCTTCGGGGAACGCTTCTGTGCCGACCAACAACTCGTCCAGCGTGTTGGCAAAGCGCCCAGCCTGTGACTTGTGCACAGCAAGAGCCGTCTTCACTGCGCGCAGTGCTTTGTTGGTGCGCGTCAGTGTCTCCGCCGCAGCTTGCTCGGCAGGCACCACAGGCGTGGTCGGCTGCGTGGACAAGGTCTCAACGGCAGGCGGCTTCTCAGCACGCGAGGCGCCAGCACCTACGCCGAGGTACATCATGCCCGCCATCATCAATGGCGTCTCCGGCCCGAAGCTCGACTCGTTGCGTGCGTGCACCAAAGTTGCACGTCCTTCTTGAGGCACTCGGCGCGACCACGAGACCGTGGGTTGAAAGCCGCCGAAGAGATCGGCGCTCGTGGGCAACAAGGTGAGGTCCACTGGCTCGGCGCCGCCTTGAGCCAACATGGGAATCAAGCCGCGCGCTTGATCCCACAAACCACCGATGAAACCGCCCCAATCCATGGTGCTGGCTTCAAAGGCATCGGCGGGCACACCGTTCGCAGCCAAGTTGGCGAGAGCGTGCGGGCGCGCTTCCTTTTCGTCGAGCAAGCGCTTCACTTCACTGCGCGCGATCGTCGGTGAGAGCGTCATCAAGACACGATCACCAACCAACGCGACCGTGGGGCGCATGCGCATGTCTCCCCCGCCACCAAGAGCGGCGAAGGGACTGGCCGAAGGTGCCGGGGTCTCTTGCGCGGGCGCAGCTTCTTCTTCCGCTGCAAACACCCACATCGGGTTGCGGCGGTAAGGCTTCGTGTCGACGCGTTGCTTGGAGTTGGCCTGCAAAGCGGCGGCTGTCTTCGCATCCATCGCCTTGGCAAAGGCCTCTTTGTCCGTGGTGCGCATCGCAATCACCACGCGCGGCGGAGATTGCGCCGCCTGCATCAAAGCAGGATACGGCAACAAGTAGACTGCGCAGGCGTTGTCAACTAAACCGGACAGGCCTACAGCACCTGTGGGGCTCGCGGGTAGCTCGAGCCAACGATCGAGCAGTGTTTCGAACTCGGCGGGGGCAACTGTTGTGGTCCAGGCACCGGCGGCCTCGGCCGGCACCCAGCTGTGAGCTACGGCCGGCACTGGCGCCACGCCCATGGCTGCATCCATCGTGCGTGCAGGCCCGATGCGTTCGACGAGGCTCTCGGTAACAAAGCGCGTGGCATCCAGCTCGACGCGCCACTTGCCGCGCGTGCCGAGGAAAGGCACAAATCCGCTGGCCCACCCCTGCAGCTCGCTCAACGTGGAACCAAGGCCTTGCGTGCCTTCGGTACCAATGGACTCCATGTCGGACCAAGCACGATAGACGGTCGTGCCCTTCGCAGGCGACAAGCCATCGTCAGTGAAGCGTTCAGGATGCGCCGCCACACTGGCGTCGTTGACAAGGCCGGCGACATCGTCGGGCTCCATACCGCCCATGCCTGCAATGATGCGCGTGCCATCACGCACGGCCCAGCCGGCCATGGTTTGCTGGCCGGTAGAGGTTTCGTAGCGGGTGACCGCCAGCTCTTGTCCAGAGAACTTGACAGTTGCTTGAGAGTCGCGACGCATGGCGCCCAGCGCTTGAAGCGCTTGGACAGCTGCCTCTTCCGCGGCAAAGTCGACGACCAAGGTCCCGCCCATGTCATTGCCGGTTTGCGGCTCAAGCCCCGTCATCGACATAGAGACGCGCGTGGCCTTGGACCAAGGCCACCAGCGATCGTCCGGACGCTGCGTGTCGGCTACTGGCAGCATGCCACCGACCAAACCACTCAGATCCCAGCCCAACTGCTTGCCAAAGGTATCGAGTCGCTGCATCTGCTCGCCCATCATCAAGCGCATCATCGGCGCCGCTTCGTACGCGCGCATGACAGCTTGGGCGTCAGCAACCTCGAGGTACAAATCCGCGGTCGCGGCGTGCAGGAGGCGTTGATCTCCACCCACACACAACGGGACGACGACAAGCAAACTAGACAGCATGATGAGGATCGTCCTTGCGCGGTGTTGCGGTGCGGTAGTGAGGTCTTACAGGCCAGCCCACGTCTTCAGCGCAGCTTCGTTCTTTTGAATGGCCGTCTCCAAGGCGCGAGCAAGCGGGTCGAGCGCCTTCTTATCCTTGCCGGCGCGGAACGCATCCAGGAAGGCCTTGTTCGCCTCTGTAACGGGCGCGCAGTTTCCATCTTGAATGAAGGCCACCAACAAGCCTGCTTCATTCAAGAGCTTGGCACCGTCGGGTCCCATGCCTGCATCGAGATTGAACTCGAAGATCTGCTTGAGCTGGCGCAAGCCGCCCTTCGCTTGGATGTTCCCGACGCTCCACTTCTTAGCCCACTGCTTGTCGCCGCCAGACTTGACGGTGATGTCGTTGAAGTAGCGCTCCGTATACGAGCAGGCTCCGTAGCGGTACCAGCGCGGCAAGCGCTTCTCTTCCCAGAAGCCCTTCGGTTCGACCTTGCGCTCCTTCTTGACCTTGTCCATCCACTTGGGACTAGGATCCAAGGACTCGACATAGGACTGGGCCGCTGCGTGGCGCACGCTGTGTACGCCCCACTTGTCGCCGTCTTTGGCGACAGCATCCCAGTAGCCGACGCCCGAGTTCTCGAAACGAATCTCTTGGTCGACGATCTTGATGCTGAGCTCGGCAAAGTAGGCGTGGTGAATCGACGACAGGCCTTCGATCTCGGTCGGGGCGCGTTCGTCCTCTTGACTGCCTGCGGCGTAGCTGCCGTACTGCTCGGCATCGCGCAGGAGCACAAGCACGGGCGGTAAAGACGGCTTGACACCGAAAAGCGCCGCCATGTCGTTGTAGGCGTAGTTCGCGGTTTCGCTGACGCGCTTGGTGAGCGTGTCGCGCGCGATGGTGGTGTAGTAGAGGAAGGTATCCGTCGGGATCTGCCACCAATCCGCCAAGTCGTTGTGGTAGTCGTCGGCCTTGTCGAGCGGCAGCCACTCGGCGCCACACTTCCACAGGCCTTGAGCGACCTTGTCCTTCTCCTTCGGGTCGATCCAGGTCAGGTCCTGCTTGACCCAACCCTCGGCCAGCTTCTTGGCGTCTTCGGCGCTGATCCAGTTCCCCGAGTCGTCACGGGTCAGGCCCCGCTCGAGGAACGGCAGGTCTTCGGCCGGGACCCACTGGCCCTTCCAAGAGACCAACCCCTTGGCGCGTGCCTCTTCCTCTTCCTTGGTCTTCTTGTATTCGTCGACCTTCTTCTGACTGGTGAACCACTTGCCGTCGTGCAGGACATTGCCCGAGGCCTCATTCGCCTCGCGGTGGTTCGGGTCGGCCTTGAGGATGGCCTTCAGGGTGGCCTTGGCCTCCTTCTCCTTCTTCTGCTCCTTGCACCACTCGTAGAGCTTCCAAAGCTTGGTGGTGTCCTTGCCGGCCTCGTTCTTGCGTTTTTCGTATTCCGCGTCGGCCGCAATGGCCGTAGGTGCGGTCAGGGGCAACAGCGAGGGCGTAGCGTTCGGGGTGAGGATGGCGAGCAACAGAGCCGAGAGCATGCGGTGGCACTCCTTGAAGGCGCGCAGAATAGCACGAGTTCGACCGTACGGTTTTTGCTTGCTTTTGCCGAAGGTAGCTACCCTACAATGATCACCCTAAACACCTGCCCCTGCTACGCTTGCTGAGATCCCCTACTTGTGGCTCAGCGGCGACGTGGAACGCAGGCACTAGGGCAGCCCGAACACACTACTTTAAATGGTAGTTAACGCCCCGAAAGAGGCACGATAATGGCCGAACACAAAGCCCCGACAGCCGTCACCATCGCTCCGCTCGAAGAGAAGTCCGCCTTTGCCAGCTTTGTAGATCGCTGGTGGAAGCCGGCTACCCTCGTGGCTCTGGCGTTGACCGGCTACCTCTTGTGGCAACAGAAGACCGCCCTAGATGCTGGCAAGGCCGAGTCCACGGCTTGGTCCGAACTCATGGCTAAGGCCCCTGAGAGCCCCATGACCGGGTTGCCCTCGGCCGAATCCTCAGTTCTGGTCGGCGTCGCGACCGATCACAAGGCCACCTCCGCCGCTGCCTGGGCTCTATACCTCGCTGCCGTAAACGCTTACGAGGCAAAGGATTACGTCGCAGCCACCACTGCCTTGGATCAGTTGGCAAGCGAACACCCCAAGCATCCGCTCGTGGTGGACGCCTATTCCTTTGGTGAAGGCGATGCCAAGGTCTCCAAACCGCTCGCTACCCTTCTTCGCGAACGCATTAAGGGTGTGAGCGATTGGCGCACGGCCAACCAAGACCAGTTCATCAACCCTGAGCCGCCCGCCGACGCCCCACGCATTGCGATCACCACCGACAAGGGTGTGATCGAAGTTGCCCTCTACACCGACAAGGCTCCCAAGCACGCGCAGAACTTCCTTAAGCACGTGAATGAGGGCTACTACAACGGCACCAAGTTCCACCGGATTGCGGCCGGCTTCATGATCCAGGGTGGCGACCCCAACACCAAGGCTGATTCTGGTAAGGACGCCAGCACTTGGGGTCAAGGTGGGCCTGACTACAAGGTGGACCGTGAGGAGACCGGTCTGAAGCACTTCGAAGGCTATCTGGCTGCTGCCAAGATGGGCGCGGATGTGCAAAGCTCCGGTTCTCAGTTCTACATCACCGTAGCCGATGCCAACCACCTGGATGCTGGCTATGTGGTCTTCGGAAAGGTGACAGCTGGTTTCAACATCGCCAAGGACATCTCCAAGGCTGAGCTGGCTACGGGTACCATGGATCGCCCTGCTGCTCCGGTCACCTTGATCAGCATGGCCAAGCTCTGATCTAGAATCCAACATCTAGGCCGTACATGCCGAGGGGGCAGCCAGTGGCTGCCCCCTCGGTGTTTTCTCCGACGTTCCACGTGGAACTAGGAACTAGATCGTGTCTTTGGGAGCGAGAATGCTCAACAGGCGTTCAAGGTCGGCACGGTTATAGTACTCAATGACAATCTGACCCTTGAAGCCGGGCTGGTTTTGTAGGGCCACTTTGGTGCCCAGCTTCTCCATCATGCGCGCCTCGAGGTCCTTCACCCAAGGCGGGCTGGCAGGGGTGATAGGGTCAGCACCCGTCCCAGTAGCACCGCGCGGAC
Source organism: uncultured Planctomycetota bacterium (assembly GCA_903829565.1). Classification (GTDB taxonomy): domain Bacteria; phylum Planctomycetota; class UBA1135; order UBA1135; genus SXXH01. The sequence goes on along the minus strand of CAIKQM010000059.1, from coordinate 7,632 downwards.
GCAGCGTCTCGGCCACGGCCTTCTCCGTCTCGCGAACCGACAGCTCCTCACGCACGATGCGGTTGAGCAACTGGGTCAAGTCTTGCTCGGTAGGGAGAGCCATCATGGCCTTGGCGTGGCCCATGCTGATCAACCCCTTCTGGATCGCACTCTGAATCGTCTCAGGTAGATCAAGCAAGCGGAGGAAATTGGCGACTGACGAGCGTTTGAGCCCCACCATGTCGGCAACTTGCTCCTGAGTCAGGCCCAGCGTCTGCATCATCTCGCGAAAGGCCGTCGCTCGCTCGATGGGATCTAGGTCCTGGCGCTGGACGTTCTCCACCAACGCCAACTCGAGCATCTGGTCATCCCGAATGTCTGTGCGAACCACAGCGGGAATGGTGGTCTTGCCAGCGATCTGCGAGGCCCGTGTCCGACGCTCGCCAGAGACGAGTTCGAACTTGTCGCCCACCGGACGCACGACAATCGGCTGGAGTACCCCATGGCGCTGAATGCTAGCCACGAGCTCTTCCATGTGCGCGATGTCAAACACCTTGCGCGGCTGCTTCGGGTTCGGAATGATCCGCTCCAGCGCAATCTCCTGACTCGGTCCTTCCGCGCTGGTGGTCGGTTGCGGTGCAGCGCCCAGTAACGATCCCAAGCCTCGGCCTAAACGACGTTCCATATAGACTGTGTCCCTTTCGCTGACGAAACGGTAGGGATAGTCTGCCCGCCGCTCAAGCCTCGACCTACGCGACGGTCGTAAGTCCCTGCAACAATGACCCCCACCCTCTACACACAAGGGCTTCGCCTGACCATGCGCCAACCCTGGTCGTGGCTGGGCTTTGCATTGCTGGTTGGAGGAGAGTGGCTTGGCGTAAGTCCTTCTCAAGCAGTACTTTGTGGCTGGACAGCCTACGGCGTAGGCCAGCTATTCCTACACTCCTCGTTACGCCAGCTCGTGGGTGTCCCAAGCTTGCCGGCCGTAGGCGGGAGCATGCTGTTAACACTTATGTTATCCGTGGCGGTCGGCTTCACCCATAGAGAACTCACCACATCCGTTCCCAGCGCGTTGCACCTCACGGCCATGGGAATCACCTTGGCCTACATGCCCATTCCGACAGCGGCGCGTTCGTTCACCTACTTGCTCTTGGCTCTGCTCGCGCCCACTCTCTCCTATAGAGTTGCACCTCTGAGATGGTTCGACGCCACAACGACCAAGCTAGAACCGCACAACGTCTGGATCGCAGGTGTCTGGGTCGTGCTTGCTCTCGCGGCTGCCAAATTTCATGAAGTACGGGATCCTCGGTGACATCCACGCGAATCTGTCCGCGCTCGAAGGTGCCTTAGCACTCTTCGACCAGGCAGGCGTCGACATGGTTGTTTCCGTAGGGGATGTGGTGGGCTACGGAGCCGCGCCGCGCGAATGCATCCATCTTCTACGCCAACGAGACGCGCGTGTAGTCCTTGGGAACCACGACGCAGCAGTGGTTGGGCTGATCGACAGCGCAGCCTTCAATCCAGCCGCAGCCTTTGCTGCACGCTGGACCAAAGACCAACTCAACGACGCAGAAGCTCACTACCTACGCCAGCTGCCCCTGGTCTTGCATCTCGACCATGCCAGCGTCGCGCACGCCACCTACGCGCACCCGCAACACTTCGACTACATGCTCGATGCCACGCATGCAGACGAATCCTTGCGCCACATGCCACAAACAGTGTGTTTCATCGGACACACACACCGTCCCATGTTGCTGGGCCGTCTCCGCGACGATCCCACGCGCACCTTCTGGACCACCGACACACACGCGCACATTGATGAATGGCATCGTGTGCTCATCAACGTAGGTAGCGTAGGCCAACCACGCGATGATGATCCGCGCGCAGCAGCTGCCATCTATGACACGACGCGCGAAGAAGTGGTGCTGCATCGCTTCGCATACGACCTCGAACGCGAGCAACACCGCATCCTGCGCGCAGGATTGCCGCCCATTCTCGCCGAACGTTTGGCTCTGGGCTTCTAGCCTAGACGTTTAGTACAGCCCGCCAGGAAAACGTTTCCGAGCGCGCACAACGCACTCATTTCGCTGCATTCGGCGAGGTGCACAAAGCGGCTCAGGGTGTTTCAAGAAATCGCATCTGCGCGGTCGATGCGTGGGGAACGGTAGCAACGCCGCACAACCCAAGTGTCGACCCCCTGACACGGAGAACTCCCATTTCTAACGAACGCTGTCTGGAGACTTATCTCCACGAGATCAACGAAGTATCGCTCCTCACTGCTGAAGAGGAGATCGCGCTCGGTCGTCGCATCCAAGCTGGCGACCTCGAAGCACGCGAGCACATGATTCGCGCCAACCTGCGCTTGGTCGTGTCCGTCGCGAAGATGTACGCGGATCGAGGCCTCTCGCTGCAAGACCTGATCGCTGAGGGCAACATCGGCTTGATGAAGGCTGCCGAGAAGTTCGACCCGAACGCAGGCTGCCGCTTCTCAACCTACGGCACATGGTGGATCAAACAGTCGATTCGCCGCGCGCTCACCAACACGGTGAAGAGCGTGCGCGTGCCGAGCTACATGAACGAGATGATCTCGCGCTGGCGCGTTGTCAGCCAAGAGCTCACCTACTTGATGGGCCGCGCGCCGACGATCGAGGAAGTCGCCGAAGAGATCGGCATCCCGGAGGACAACTGGCCGCTCCTGCGTCGCACGATCCTGGTGACGGGCATGGGCCCGCAAGTGTCGCTCGACGTGCTCTCTGCCAATCAAGAGACGGTCGCACAAGACGACGACCAGACTCCGGACGAGCAACTGCAAGACAACGACTTGCTGCGACGCCTCAGCGAACTGCTCAGCCAGATTGATGAGCGCGAAGCCACGATCCTGCGCTTGCGCTACGGCCTCGGCACACCGAATGGCGAAACGCTCACGCTGAAAGAGATCGGCAAGGTTGTCGGTCTGACGCGCGAACGCGTACGCCAGATCGAAGTGGACGCCTTGCGCAAGCTGCATGTCGTCATGGGCGGACGCGACTGAACGCAACCCGTGCGCTGCGTGCTACAACAGCAGCGTGCAAGCACCCGAAGGAACACCGCTGTATGTGCACTTGCCGTTTTGCGCGGCCAAGTGCCACTACTGTGACTTCTACTCGGTGCCCGCCGAAGGCCACGATCGCCATGCCATGGTGCAAGCGATCTTGGCCGAAGCACGCTTGCGCGCGCCGTTGCATCCGTCGCTCGTCTTCTTCGGTGGGGGAACACCCTCACTTCTGGACCACGACGAACTGCGTGTGCTGCTCGATGGGCTCGACCAGATTTGCGGTTGGCGCAGCAGCAGCCTCGAGACTACAGCGGAGTGCAACCCCGAAAGTCTCGACCAGTCAAAGGCCGAGACACTGCTCGCACTCGGTGTGCAACGCCTGTCGATCGGCTTTCAGTCGCTCGATCCCGCAACGCTACAACTCTTTGGGCGCGTGCATACCGTCGAGGACTCGTTCGCTGCCTACGCTGCAGCCCGCGCCGCCGGCGCCACGAATGTCAACATTGACATGATCTATGCCGTGCCCGGCCAAGACCCGGAACAGTGGCAACGCGATCTGTCAAAAGTACTGGACTTGGGTCCCGACCATCTATCGGCCTACAACCTGACCTTCGAAGAAGAGACCGTCTTCAGGCGCTGGCTCGAACAAGGCCGACTCCAGCAACACAGCGAAGAACGCGAACTGCGCTTCTTTGTTGAAACCCGCGCCGCGCTAGCCGCGCGTGGCTTGGATGCCTACGAGATCTCGAACTTCGCGCGCACAGGCCGCGAGTGCCGTCACAACCTGAACTACTGGGCCAATGGTCCGTATGTAGGCCTCGGTCCCAGCGCTGTGAGTAAAGTGGGCGTGACGCGCAGCGGCAACATCAAGGCCATCGGCGCGTATGTGCGCGGCGCACTCAGCGGCGTCCGTCCCGAAGCTTGGGAGGAGACTCCTTCGCCGTTGCAACGCTTGGCCGAAACGTGGTGGTTGGGCTTGCGCACACGCGCCGGCCTCAGTGCGCACGAAGCCCGCGTACGCGCTGCGTGCGATGCCGATGACGCGGCCTTTCTCAACGAGGCACGCGCGCTCGAACAACAAGGAGTGCTCGCGTGCGCGAACGACACGTGGACGCTGACACCCAAAGGCCTGCCGCTCGCTGATTGGATCGCGAAACGCTTCCTAGCCTTAGCTGACTAGGGCGCTAGCCGACTCACTCGTCAACGGCCCTCACTCACCAACCGGAAGACAAACCGTTGGTGGTAGACCAGCGCGGCTTCCTCACCTGTACGCGGTGTGAATGTCCATTGCCGTACAGCCGCCACCGCAGCTTGGTCCAAGCGCTCGTAGCCGCTGCTCTTCGTGACACGCACTTTCCGCAGGCTTCCGTCCTTACCGACTTCGACGGCCAGCTCCACCGCGCCCTCCTCCTGCAGACGCTTCGACATCTCGGGATACAGCGGGTCGCTGCCCGTGACCTTGCGCCGCGCCAAAGGACCCTTCGTAGGCTGATCCTGCGCAGGTGACTGCGACGCCGACGCGTCCCCGGCACCACCAATCGTGGCCACCTCCGTCTCCTCAACGGGGTCATTGGCTCGGCACCCACCCAAGGCACACGCGAGCCACACGACCGCCACACGCAACAACAGCAGAAGGGGAGGAGTCATGGGCAGCCCCAGCATACGATGACTAAGATGCTCCAACAGAGCCGCGCTCTACCCACGCCATGACCTACGCTGACCGTCTCGACGCTGCCATCGCTCGCCTCAAGAACCCGTGCTTGGTTGGACTCGACCCGCATGTGGACGCGTTGCCCGAAGAATTCGCGGTTGTGCGCGATCCCAGCGCACCGCGCGCCGCCAAGGCCGAAGCCTGCGCCACCTTCCTCAAAGGCATCATCGAGGTAGCGGCGGGGCGTGTGCCGGCGGTGAAGCCGCAGTCGGCCTTCTTCGAAATGTACGGGGCGGATGGGGCCAAAGCGTGGGAAGAGGTCGTCGCAGCCGCGCGTTCCGCGGGCCTGTTGGTCATCGGCGATGTCAAACGCGGTGACATTGACTCGACCGCCAAGGCCTACGCCAAGGCCTTCCTCGAGGGTTCGTCCCCTGAAGACCAGGGTTCCACCTGCGATGCCATCACGATCAACCCCTATTTGGGCGCTGATTCGGTGCAGCCCTTCCTTGAAACCTGCAGCCGCACCGGCACCGGCGTCTATGTGCTCGTGCGGACCTCCAACAAGCACAGCGCCCTCTTCCAAGACCACGGCACACCCCTGTTGCACGAAAAGGTGGCCCTGCACGTGGCCGAGTGGGGGCGTCAAGTTATGGGCAACTGCGGTCTATCTTCCATCGGAGCGGTGGTCGGGGCGACCCACCCAGCGGAACTGGCGCGCCTCCGTAGCATGATGCCGGCCACACCCCTGTTGATCCCCGGATACGGTGCCCAGGGTGCCGGAGCCAAGGATGTGGTCGGCGGCTTCCTTCCCGGTGGACGCGGCGCGCTGGTGAATAGCTCGCGCGGCATCTTGTACGCCTACAAGCAACCGCGGTACGCCGGTCTCCATTGGAAGGACGCCGCCCGCGAAGCCATCCACGACATGGTGGCCGAAATCAGCGCTGCCCTCGCAACGCCATGAGCGTACGGCTCGAACACCTGCGCGCGGACATCTTTGACCCGTCGCCGCTGGCGCGTGCCGCCTTGTCGGGCCAGCTGCCGCGCCATCTGCTCCGCGTGCCGCGTACTTTGGCGGAGCTGGAGGCACCTGCCGAACGGTTCGAGCCAGACGACCGCGAGGAGATTGCAACCGCCCTCGAGTCGCATCTGGCCCTGCAAGCGCCGCATGTGGCGGTGTTGGACCAGATTCGCGCCCTGCGCCAGCCGGGTTCGTTGTGTGTGGTCACCGGCCAGCAACCGGGCTTTCTCGCTGCGCCGCTCTACAACGTGTGGAAGGCCTTGCACGCCATTCGCCTCGCGCGTGAGTTGACCCAGCAGTTAGGCCGGCCGGTGGTGCCCATCTTCTGGAACCACGCCGATGACCACGATGTGGCGGAGGTGCACCACGCACACCTGTTGAACGTCAACCTCGACATTCAAAAGGTCGGACTCGCCGGCATGTCCTCGGGGCGACTGCCGCTGTCGCGCGTCATCTTTGAGGAAGACAAGCATCGGCTTGGCGCCGTGCGTGCCGCCATCGAGGAGCTCGTGCATGGCCAACCCTACGCGTCCGAAGCACTGGACATGTGCATGCCGCGCGCGGGCGAGAGCTTTGCCTCAGCCTTCACGCGCACACTCACTACGCTGCTCGGCCCGCTGGGCTTGGTCGTGTTGGAACCCGACTGGCTGCGTCCGCGCTTTTCGCGTGTGCTGGCTGGTTTGGTCTTGTCCGATCCTCTTGACGAGCTGCAACGCGGCACCGAAGCACTCAACACAGCCGGCTTCCCCACGGCGATCGATCCGCACAACGCCGCGCTCGTCTTCCATCACGAAGACAAGGGGCGACGCGCTTTGCGTTGCCAACGCGATGCCAACGGCAAGGCGGAATGGCGCTACGACGGCGAAGATGGGTCACGCACCTCGAGCGAACTGGCCGCAGAGATCGTGCAAGCACCGCTCGATTGGTCAGCGGGCGCCTTGTTGCGGCCACTCGTGCAAGACCTGGCCTTGCCTTGCATCGCGTACATCGGCGGTCACGGCGAACTGGCTTACCATGCACAACTAGGAGCCGTTCGTGCGGCTCTCGACTTGCCGCGCACCCACTTTGTGCCGCGCTTGTCCTGCACCGTCGTCGATCCGCAGACGCGCCTCGCGCTGCACAAACTGGGCGTGTCCACCGCCGAGATTCTGGCCGCCAAAGGTGCTTGGGGTGTGCCCGAAGACATCACTGAAACACCGGCGGTCTTCGCGCGTCTGCGTGCCGTCGCCTTGGAGGCGGAGCGTGCGTTGGATGGTTGCCGCGATGATGTGTCGCTCTTGGACAAGGGACTCGCAGTCCACTTGAAGCGCCTCGGGGATCAACTGCGTAAGAACGTGGAAGAGATCGTCGTGAAGGCCGAGCGCGTGCAGCTCAACAAGAGTGGCAAAGGTCGCAGGCATGAACGCCGCGTCAACAACGCGCTGGTACCGCGAGCTGTGCCGCAAGAGCGTTTGCTGGGTCCGCTCCAAACGCTCGCACGCTTTGGCACGGACTGGCTCACGGAGTTCAGCCACGAGATCGATCCATTGCCGAGCACGCATGTGGTGCTGCACTTAGGCCCTGACGCCACCGACGATTCGCCTGCAAGGAGTGATGCATGAAACTCGATGTACTCGTCGTCGCAGCTCATCCGGATGACGCCGAAATCTGCGTCGGTGGCACGCTACTGCTCGCCAAAGCCGCAGGTAAGCGCATCGGCATCGTGGACATGACGCGCGGTGAGATGGGCACACGCGGCACGGCCGAGGATCGTGCGCGGGAAGTCGCCGCCGCCAACGCGCTGCTGCAACTGGATGTGCGCGAGAACCTGGGGCTGCCGGATGGTCGCGTGCAGGACACACTCGCGGCGCGGGAGAGCCTGGCCGCGCTCTTTCGCCGCTACACACCGGATGTCGTGCTCGCCCCGCACGCGCTCGACCACCATCCCGACCATGCCTGCACAGGTCGCAT
>CAIKQM010000058.1 GCA_903829565.1 uncultured Planctomycetota bacterium | reverse complement strand
GGAGCGAGGTGGCGTCCAGCGCGGCGACAGTGCGCACCGGTTGCATCGAAGGAGTGCTCGCCGGCACGGTCGACAACGCGGGCGGAGCTGCGCGCCCCTTGGCGCTCGTTTCGCAGCACCTTCGTGCCGCAGGGCTGCCGCTGGACCAGCGCCCAGCAACCCTGACAGCTGGTGCGCCTCGCCGTGGCACGCGGACGTCGGTCTCGCGGCTGAGGGGCGACGCACTCGTCAGGGGAAGAACGAACCCGAGGGCGGCAACTCCAGCATCGCTCGCAGTTGCAGCAATCGGGCCTGCGCGTACTGGCAGATTTCCGCGCGGTGCTCGGCCGGAAACTCCGTGTTCCACTGCTTTGCACGAGCCACCGGATAGTAGCAGGCCGCCTTGTGCCTGGCACTGTGGCCGGCAAGCACGAACTCCGGGCTAAAAATGGCTGGGGGATGCGACTCGGGTGCCGGCAGTTGCACCGTGCCTCCGATGTCCATTTGCAGCAAGAGACCATCGCGCACCAAGGCAAAACGCCGCAGCAGGCTCTCGGCAGGCTATGGAGCTGACGCCTCAGCGCTTCGTGGCGCTTGCGCGTTCGGCCAACGCGGAGAGGTGTTCGATCACATCGTCCGGCCAGCGCTTGTTGAAAGGGTACGGATCCGGAGGCAGCGCAGGCTCCCAGCGCGAAGGTCCGAGCCCCACAAGTTCCATCATCTCGTTGAAGGCCGGAAATTCGTCTCGATGGAAGGTGTAGCGACGCCCGTCATACAGGAACGAGTGCATGTCTGCTGGTTGGTCCCGAGGCGGATTCTCGGCCGGGTAGCTGACCGATTCATAGCGCCCAGCCTCGTCAAGAATCAGCTTGATCGAAATCTGGCAAAGAGGCATGGCATACATGGTGACAGGCTGGGCGTCAAAAGACTTGCGCAGGACCAGCAAATCCTCGTGGTAGTCCAGACCGAAACTGAATGGTGTCTCTGGGATTGTGGCTGGCGAAACCTGAGTCACATTCGGCGTCGCGTAGGGCGGAGCGCTTGGCTCAGGCAGCTGCTGCCGCTCGCTGGTGAGGTTGTTTGCCAGGTGTGCCGGGCTTCGGGTCGTGTCGTTGGTTGCACTCTCAAGCGGTGTGATCGGATCTCCTGTGGGAGTGTTCAACAACGCCTGCACCAGCAACGCTACGCAGGCGGCAGCTAGCGCCAAGACAAGCACCATCCAAAGTCGCGCGCTGTGTCGCATGGGTACCCGCTTAGGTGTGCGTTTCGCTACCGATTGACTTCCGTCTCGTTGCTTGCGGCCACCACAGGTGTCAATCGGATCGTCCAGGTCGGCACTTCCGGTGTGAAGCCGAATTGCACTGTGTCCGCGGCACGATTGCCCGGCGGGTTCACGAACAAGGGCGCGTAGACGGCCCAACCCGACAAATTGGCCTCTCCGCCCACACCGTGACTCATCCCGCCACCGAGATCCGACCAGCGCTGCAGCGGCCCTCGTTCCGAGTTGCGCAGTTGGAACGCGTACCAGAGAACGGATCCCATGGTGCCGCTGGTGGTCTCCGGCACCAGGGTGGCGCAGAAGTCGAGTCCCG
>CAIKQM010000057.1 GCA_903829565.1 uncultured Planctomycetota bacterium | reverse complement strand
GTTGGTGATTGCGCTCCTCGCGCGTGCCCTTGGCCGAGCCGGTGAACATCTGGTTGATGTTCTCTTCACAGGTCAGCACTGTGCCCCACGGCGTGACACCCCCGGCGCAATTGGAGAAGGTGCCTAGCACTTGCACGCCGGAGGGATCGTCGCTGGTCCGCAGACGGGCATGGCCAGCCGCCGGTCCGCTGACGCGCAGTTGCGTCGTCAAGCCATCCAAGCGCCGACCGTACAGAGAACCCGACACCACGGTCCAGCGACCATCCACGCACTCGACTTCGAGCACGCTGTGGCCTTGAGCGGCCATGGCACATTCCACCGCTTCGCGCGGAGCACGCCGGTTGGCGTCCTCGGCGTCGTTGTAGCCGGCGCGCATCATGTGGATGCGCGCGCCTTCATGGTTCACGCACAACAAGCCATGCGTGGACGACTGCGAACCATAAGGCAGCGGCAAGTACGCGATGTAGTCGTTCTCGCAGCCGAACTGCTGCACTTGTGCCGCCGGAGTTTGGTTTCCCAGATCGAAGGGCGGAGCACCCGCCACAACCGCGTCACCCCAACTCACGAGCACTTGGGCCACATGGCCACTGGCTACATGCATGCGATCGAGAGCCCCCGGCTCCACCGGAGTGAAGTTGAGCGTGCTGCGACTGGTGCGCTCGTCACGTGTGGCACACCCCGCGGGCAAACACGCAAGAGCCGCCCAGGCAGCGGCTCCTTGCAGCACAGTGCGACGATGTAGACCTTGCATCCCAGCAGCGTAGCGAGTCACGTACGACTAGGGCATGACTAGGGCGCGCGCGTGATCGCCTTGGCAGGAACTTTGCAGGTCTTTGGCGGCGAAGCTGCAGAGAACACAAGAGGTCTCGATCAGATCTTCAAGTGTCCTTAGCACAGCACATGGAACTTGTATTCCATGAAGCACACCCTTGCCACCAGCATCACGACTCTCGCCCTTAGCGCCGCTGCGGCTGCTCAAGGCACGCAACCGGCCTTCTACATGTCGGAGCTTGGCATCGACATTCCCGGTGTCGATCAATCGCAGGAGTTTGTCGAGATCCTCGGCCCAGCCAGCACGCAGCTGACCGGTTGGTGGCTGTTGACCATCGACGGTGACGGCGGCGCGAGTGGCGTGGTCGATCAGTCGATTGACTTGGGCGGAATGACCACGGGCACCAACGGCGTGCTCCTGATCCGCGACACTATCGGGGTCATCTTGCCCGGTCCCGATGCCGCGACCTCGGTCTCCGTCTTCGACTTCACTCCGGACATTGAGAACGGCACGAACACCTACGTGTTGGGTTACGGCACAGCACCGATCGTGGGCACGGACTTGGACGCCAACAATGACGGCACCATGGAAGCGAGCTTCGGCAGCTTGGGCTTCACGGTCGTCGATGCGTTCACCGTCGTCGAGAGCGATGTGATCAATGTGAACAACGCCTACGCCGACGACATGGGGTTCACCGTAGTCGGTCCGTTCACCACGCCGATTAGCTACACACCGGATGCTCACTACCGCATCTTCAATGCGGACGGCACGCCGTGCAGCTGGGCCGGTGGCGACTATGTCGCGGTGCCGGCCACCAACCCGGGTGGTCCGTATGACTTTGACTTCGCGTTGGGCGAGACCTACGGGTTCGATGCGCATGGCTTGACGATCGTGCAGGCGAATCCTGGCGTGGCCAATGTGCTGCCTGATGCCGATGCGGATGGCGTGGCGGATGCGTGCGACAACTGCCGCACGGTGCCGAACCCGACGCAGATCGACACGGACAACGATGGCTTCGGTGATGCGTGCACGCAGATTACGGGCTTCTGCTTTGGCGACGGCAGCGGCAGTGCTTGCCCCTGCGGCAACGCTTCGGCGGTGGGCGCCGGTGAAGGCTGCCTCAACTCGCTGGGCGCAGGGGCCAAGTTGGCCGGCAGTGGCATTCCCAGCTTGAGCGCGGACACGGTGACTCTCGCGGGCATCAACATGCCGAACAGCTCGGCGTTGTACTTCCAGGGCACGACCCAGCAACTCGGCGGCGCTGGAGCGGTCTTTGGTGACGGCTTGCGTTGCGCGGGTGGTTCGGTGGTGCGTCTAGGCACGCGCACGAACAGCGCCGGTGCTTCGGGCTATCCGAACGCTGGCGAGCCCTCTGTGTCGGTGCG
>CAIKQM010000056.1 GCA_903829565.1 uncultured Planctomycetota bacterium | reverse complement strand
GTGCCCGATGCTGTGCGCACAGTCGGCACGCTGGATCACCACACGACCACCTATCACTACGCGCGCGGCCCGCGTCAGGTGCTGGCCGAAGGTGGTTGGCTTGCGGGTGGCTCCGTGCCTTTCCGCATGTGCTATCTGGCCGAGTTCGAGCAGGCCACCATCGAGTACGACTTGCGGCGCACGCCTCCGTTGGAGATCTCGCACGCCGGTCAGACTCAGTCAATCGATCCAGGCACGGGCACGGGGTACGACGGCGAAGTGCGTAACGCGCTGGCAGTCGTACGCGGCACAGCACAACCTGCAGCCACCCTCAAAGAAGCGGCGTCCGTCATGCGCATGTTGCGTGACGAACGCCGTTCTCTTGAGTCTTAGGTCAGCGCCTTAGCTGAACTTCGTGTAACCGGGACGCGGCACCGGTGTCACGGCCACCTCGCCCATCGCAGGCACAGCCGGACCGAGCACCTCAGTCGAGGTCAGCAGCTTCTCCCACGTGATCACTTCGCCCGTGTAGGCAGCCGTGCGGCCCATGATCGCCATCAAGGTGCTTTGCACGGCCCACTCGGTGTCGTTGCGCACCTTGCCGCTGCGAATGCCGGCGAACATCTCTTCGTGCTCGTGCACGTACATGTTCTTCGACGGACCGTCGTAGACCCAGTTCGCGCTCTCGCCCTTGATCACATGGCTCGGGCCCCAGCCGTTGATGAACGCGGTGCCTTTCTCGCCATAGACATAGTCCGTGTTGTCGGTGGGGCAGTTCTCCCACTGACGCGCTTGCAAGAAGCTGCGCACGCCGCCCTTGTACTCGTAGGTGACACCGAAGTGGTCGTAGATGTTGCCCACACCATCGGCGCGTTGCGCACGACCGCCCACCGCCCAGCAACGCAGCGGAGTTTGGTTGTTCATAGCCCAGTTCAGCTTGTCCACCGAGTGGCAGGCTTGCTCGACAATGTGATCGCCACCAAGCCACAAGAAGTGGAACCAGTTGCGCACTTGCCACTCCATGTCCGTCTGGCCGTCCTTGCGCGCAAACGACGCATTCGGCGAGCCGTTGTAGGTGGCGTAGATGGTGCGGATGTTGCCGATCGCGCCCTTGTGGATCTGCTCGTACACAGCGCGCTCCGGCAGGCTCGAACGCCAGCAGAAGCCCGACATCAAGGAGAGGTTCTTCTCCTTCGCCTTGAGTCCCGCAGCTTGGATTTGCAGCGCTCCGGGCACATCCACGCCGAACGGCTTCTCGGCGAAGACATGCTTGCCTGCTTCGATCGACTTGACGACTTGCGTCGGACGGAAGGCCGGCGGTGTCGCCAGCAAGATGACTTCGATGTCGGTGGCGAGCATGCGCTCAAGCGCGTCAAAGCCGGTGTACTCGCGGTCGCCGATCTTGACGCGGTCCTTGTACTCGACGCTGTTCTCGAGGTTCGAGCGGCAGCTCTTCACGCGATCGCCCAAGATGTCACCGATGGCGTGAATGACGACACCGCTGTCGGCCTGCAAGGCATCAAACGCAGCACCTGTGCCCCGTCCACCACAGCCCAACAAGCCGACCTTGATCGGCGGCAAGGCGGGCTTCGGCGCAACCGGCTCGGCTTGCTTGTCTTGCGCAAAGGCGTTGCCTACAGCCAACGCAGCCGTCGCCATCGCGCCAGCTTTGATCACATCGCGTCGTTCGTAGGTCGAGGGATTCGTCTCGGTCATGGTCGTCGTTCCGAAAGCGGAGGGGGAGCAAGTCACGCGTCCCCAGCGGCGCGTGGCGACCCGCAGTCTACAGCGTAAGGGCGCTTTGCGGCTACCATGACTGCATGCTGGCTCTGCTCCTCGCTGCTGCGCTTCAGTCTCCGCCTGTGGTTGCGACTCCTGAATCGCAGCTGGCATTGCCGACTGCGCAACAAGTTGCGTGGGCTGACATGGAGGTGGGCATGTTCCTCCACTTCGCGCCGAACACGTGGCAAGACCGCGAGTACGACACGCTGCAAACGCCGTTGAGCGCGTTGAATCCCAAGGCTTT
>CAIKQM010000055.1 GCA_903829565.1 uncultured Planctomycetota bacterium | reverse complement strand
TGCCTTCGCGCTTGGCCCCCACCCGCGCACCGGTCCCGACCTGCAGACCGGCTCGGTACAGGGCGCGCCGGACCGCGCTGCCGGCTGCGTAGGTCGAGAGGCGTGCCTGAGGCTGCATGCGCAATGCCACTTCGCGACAGAAGGCCTCGCTCCACAGCTCGCCTTCCACCCGTGGTGAGAACGGATCAAGGAAGACGGCATCGTAGGTGGGCACGCCCGGCAAGGCCAAGATCGTGGTGCGTGCATCGCCTAGCCACAAGCGCAAGCGCAGGCCATCCGCGCTGGCTTCGGCCACGTGCGTAGAGCGGGCGGTGCTGTCCAGACAACTTGACAAGGCTTGGCGCACGAGGGCGATGCTCGCGGCGCCTTCACCCTGCTCGGGCGGCAGCCCACAGGCTGCGCGAGGGACGGCGGGGTCCAGCTCCAAGCTGTCGGCGACGAGCTCAAGGCCGAGTCCGCGCAACTCGTGATGCGCCGCAGCCAGGTTCAAACCCAACCCAGTGCCGATGTCCAGCAAGCGGAACTGGCGCAGGCCTTCGGAAGACAAACGCAGCGCCGTCAAGCGTACTTGACATTCGCGTGCATAGCGCCACAGCGCTTGCGTCCAAGCTCCCTCACGCGCATGAAAGCCCTCGCCATGCAGCGCGTGCGTCAATGACCAGGAGCCATCGGATGTCAGCAACGGTTCGTGCTGCACGCGACGGCTCCCAGGTAAAAAGTCTCAGCCCTTGACTTGCGCCAGAAGGCCTACATCCGCGAGGAACTTCTCCATCGTCTCGCCGAGGCGTGACGGGCTCTTGCACATGCGCACGCCGGCCTTCTCAAGCGCGGTGATCTTGTCACCAGCACTGCCTTGGCCGCCGGAGATGATCGCACCGGCGTGCCCCATGCGACGACCGGGCGGAGCCGTTTGGCCGGCGATGAAGCCCACCATGGGCTTCTTGATGTTGGCGGCGATGTACTCGGCCGCGCGCTCTTCGGCGTTGCCACCGATCTCGCCGATCATGATGATCGCGTCGGTCTCGGCGTCTTCGTTGAAGGCCTTGAGCACATCGACGAAGTTGGTGCCGTTGACGGGGTCACCGCCAATGCCCACGCAGGTGGATTGACCAAGCCCGCGGCTCGTCAGTTGCCACACCGCTTCGTAGGTGAGGGTGCCCGAACGCGAGACGACGCCCACGCGGCCCTTCTTGTGAATGTAGCCGGGCATGATGCCGATCTTGCAGGCATCCGGAGTGATGATGCCCGGGCAGTTCGGGCCGATGAGGCGCGACTTGCAACCCGGTTGCGCCATGCGCTCCGCGACCTTGATCATGTCGATGACCGGGATGCCTTCGGTGATCGTGACGATCAGCTCGATGCCCGCGTCGACTGCTTCGAGAATCGCCTCAGCGGCACCGGACGGCGGCACATAGATGACCGAAGCATTCGCCCCAGTCTTCTCGCGCGCTTCCTTGACCGAGCCGAACACCGGCAGGTTCAGGTGCGTCGTGCCCGCCTTTTGCGGATTGACGCCACCGACCATCTTGGTGCCGTAGGCGATCGCCTGTTCGCTGTGGAAGGTGCCGGTCTTGCCGGTGAACCCTTGGCAGATGAGTTTCGTGTCTTTGCCGACCCAGATGCTCATGTTCGCCTCCTCACGCCTTCTTCAAGACACCCACGGCGGCGCAGATCTTCTGCGCTGCATCGTCGAGGTCGCTCGCGGGCACGATAGGCAGGCCCGACTCCGCCAAGAGCTTCTTACCGAGCTCCACATTGGTTCCTTCGAGGCGCACCACCAGCGGCACCTTCAGTTGCACTTGCTTGACAGCTTCGATGACACCATTGGCGATCGTGTCGCACTTCATGATGCCGCCGAAGATGTTGATCAAGACGCCCTTGACCTTCGGATCGGACAAGATGATGCGGAAGGCCGCGGTCACCTTCTCAGCGGTCGCGCCGCCGCCGACATCGAGGAAGTTGGCGGGCTCGCCGCCGTAGAGCTTGATCACATCCATCGTCGCCATGGCGAGGCCTGCGCCGTTCACCATGCAACCGATGTTGCCGTCGAGCGCGATGTACGACAGGTCGTACTTGCTCGCTTCGATCTCCTTCTCGTTCTCCTCATGGAGGTCGCGCAGCGCGACGACATCCGGATGACGGAACAACGCGTTCGAATCGAAGACCATCTTGCCGTCGAGAGCGACGACCTTGTTGTCCTTGGTCACGATCAGCGGGTTGACCTCCGCGATCGAGCAATCCAGTTCACAGTAGAGCTTCGCGAGCGCCACCAAGAACGGCACAGCTTGCGGCTCGAGACCCGGCGCCATCTTGACGCCGCGCACGAGCTTCTGCGCCTCGGCCATCGACAAGCCTTTGGTCGGCGAGAACATCGTCTTGACGATCTTCTCGGGGCTGTGGGCAGCCACCTCTTCGATGTCCATGCCGCCTTCGGAGCTCATCATCATCACCGGACGACGCGTTTCGCGGTCCAGCGCGATGCCGAGGTAGTACTCCTTGGCGATGTCACTGCCCTTCTCGACCCACAGCGTGCGCACCAGCGTGCCTTCGGGGCCTGTTTGGTGCGTGACCAAGGTCTTGCCGAGGATCGCTTGTGCGGCCGCGCGGCACTCGTCCGCGCTGCGCACCAGCTTGACGCCACCGGCTTTGCCGCGTCCACCGGCGTGAATCTGTGCTTTGACGACGCACAGCGGACTCTTCAGGTCATTCCAAGCCGCGACAGCTTCGTCGACAGTCTTGGCAACGCGGCCTTCCGGCACAGCGAGGCCGTAGCGCTTGAGAAGCTCTTTGGCCTGGTACTCGTGGATCTTCATGGGGGATGCCTCAGTTGGAGGGGCGACAAGTGTAGCGGCCGCTCCGCGCGACACCAACCTTTGGTTCAATGAAGGGCCTCCCCGCCATGGAAACGCACGGACACATCCTTGTAGATCGCGAACTGAAGCCCCTGTGCGGAACCGCCATCCGCGCACAGGACCCCGCCCGCCCGTTGGCGGACACGCAGGTCTCGCCGGCCTCGATCGACCTCCGCCTTGGCTCGCAAGGCTGGCGCATGCGAGCGGGCTTCCTGCCCGGGCGCGAACCTGTGGAGCGCACGATCTGCGATCTCGCTTTGGCTCCCATCGACTTGCTCCACGGCGCTGTGCTGGAGCGCGGTGTGGTCTACCTCATCGAGTTGGAGGAAGCTCTCGCCCTACCGGAGGACTTGCGCGCGCGCTTCAACCCGCGCAGCTCCACCGGGCGCTGTGACATCTTCACACGCGTTTTGTGTGACGGTCACCCGCGCTTTGATGAAACGCCCAACGGCTATCACGGCAAGTTGTGGATCGAGATCTCACCGCTGTCGTTTCCCGTGCGCGTGCAGCGCGGCGATCGCTTGACGCAGCTGCGCTTGTCGCGCGGCAATCCCGCCTACACAGGTGCGGAGCTGCGCGAGCTGTACGCACGCACGCCGCTCTTGTGGCACACGCAGCCTGATGGCAGCACACGCCCGGTGCCACTGGCGGAGGCACGCATTGGCGAGGACGGCACGCTCGAGGTCAGTGTGGGACTCAAGGGACGCGAGCCGTCCGGTTGGCGTTCCGCGACGCACACCGATCTCGTGGAGTTCAGCCGTGATGGTGCACACGAAGCAGCGGAATTCTGGGAGCCGGTGCGCGCGCACGATGGACGCTGCATCCTCGCTCCGGAGAGCTTCTACATCTTTGCGTCCAAGGAACGGCTCGTAGTGCCGCCGGAAGTGGCCGCCGAGATGCTGCCCATCGATGTGGGCATCGGCGAGTTGCGCAACAACTACGCAGGTTTTTTTGACAACGGCTTTGGCTGGCGCGAAGGCGGCGATGGCACGCCTGCGGTGCTGGAAGTGCGCGCACATGATGTGCCGTTCTTGGTGGAAGACGGGCAACCGTTCTGCCGCTTGCGCTACTTCCGCACCAATGGCCCACCGGCCAAGCTCTACGGAGCAGGTCGCCCTTCCTACCAAGGCCAAGACCTGACTCTGGCGCGCTGCTTCCGAACAGCACCGTAGTCAGGAACAGGCGTTAGCACCGCGCCGTCTTGCGCTTCTTTGGCGGCCGTGCCGCCAGCTTCGTGATGTACGCGGTCGCATCGGGCACGGTGCAGTACGTCTCGCCGAAATCAACTTCGACCTTGCCCAGCGCGCGCGCTGTTTGGAGTGCGCGCGTGCGCAGACTCGCCACCCAACAGCCCACGGCGATCACATACCCGTTCATTGTGTAGCGCACACGGCCTTCGGCTGCATCGAGCTTGGCTTCTACGCGCTCCAACAGCTGCTGCACCTGCTTGAGGTCGAGCTCTTCGTCGTCATGCGTCGACAGCCAAGCGGACAAGGTGCTCCATCCACAGGCTTGGAGGTTCGTGTCCTTGGCATCAATCCACTTCAGCCCAAGGCTCCAACCATGCGGCCCATCCGCAGCCACGCCGGCAACGGAGTACTCGCGCACCATGAACCAGTTGGCGGTCTTGGCCCAGCGCTCCAAGTCCTTCTTGGTCATCGCTTGGGCATCGGCCATCAAGCCCGCGAGGTACTGCGCGTCACCGTTGCCGGTGTCGTACAACGCAAGCGCCAGCGCATGGTCACGCCCCGTCGCCTTCAACAACACCTTCATGTCGGCGATGCGCACGCCAAAGAACGGCTCCTGCGCTCCATGCTTCATCATGGTGCGCTTGGTGCTGGCTTGGCCCTTGGCCTCAAGGGCCTTCATGGCCGCGCTGAGATTCATGCTGCGCCGTATGGTCCGATCAGGGCTGGTACAGCTCGATCGCCGTCGGTCCGCCGCCGAAGAGGAAGGCGCGCCCGTCCGCAGGACTGGAGACAGCCACACCGCCCACACGCGCAGCTCCCATCGTGGGCGCTAGGCGCGTAGCCGAGGCCGACACGAGCTCAGTGGTCGCCGTGGCAGCCGGCAAGCTAATCGTGCCGGAGAGGATCGCACCGATGTCAAGCGCACCTGACACACCGCCACACAGCAGAGCGCGGCCATTGTTCAGGGCCGCCACCGAATGCAAAGCCCGCGGGCTGGACAGCACCGGACCATTGCTAAAGGATCCAAAACCGCTGGTCGAGTACAGCGAGGTCGTAGCAATCGAGGTGAAGGCGATCTGCGTCACATCGCCCGTCTTCAACACACCACCCAGATCCGCCGTCAAACCGCCGGAGACCAGCACACGGCCGTCCGCCAGCTTGGTGGCGTTGTGCAAGAAACGACCGGTGGTGAAGACCTTCGGCAGGGCGCCAAAGCTCGTGCCGTTAGCATTCGAGACGTACCCGAGATTGGACACGTAGGGAATGCCGACGAACTGCACGATGCCCAATCCACCAGCAACCAGGATCTGGTTGTTGTTGAGTACCGTGGCTGTGTGGAAAGCCTTCGGCTCCGGCATGTTGGGACCGGCCGCGAAGGTGTTCGTCACGGGATCGTACAGCTCCGTCGTCGCTTCAATGGCGCCAAAGAAGGCGGCCACATCGGCGAAGCTGGTCGTGTCAATTCCACCTGTCACCATGATCTTGCCGTCAGCGCGCCGCGCAGCCGCGGCACCCAAGCGCGGGACGGCCATCGGCGGAAGAGCGGTGGCGATAGCCGTGGCCGGATCGAACACGAAAGCCTCGGCACTCGGCTGACCGTTGGTGCCGATGCCGCCCGCGACCAAGATGCGACCGTCGGCCAGCTGGGCCCGGGCCGCGAACAAGTTGGCGCTGGGCACAACGCCGATCACTTGCGTCTCTTGCGTGCAAGGATCGTAGGCCGAGACGACAGGCCCCGCACCACCCACCAAAGCCACGCGACCATCAGGCAGCGTGAACGCGTCGCCGAACGCGGACAGCGCGGTGCCCAGGGCAGTGCCCAAGGTGTTGGCCGACAGGTACGTGGCCCTGCAGATGTTCGACACCTCGGGAGTCGGCGCCAAGGCAGCGGCTTGGAAGGTCAAGCGCTCGCCCGTCAAAGACCCCGTGGTGGCGAAGGAGAAGTTGGCCTGCCCTTGCGCGTTGAGGGTCAGCCCCAGCGTGATCTCCGCTGCCAGTTGACGCAGCGGGTTGATGTCGAGCGTGATCAGCTCGCTGATGGTGGTCGGTGCTTCCGTGGCGCTGATGAACAGCAACACGCGCTGCCCGGGCAGGCCGCGCACTTGCGCAGTCGATGTGCCGGGTGCGGTGGCGTTGACCACTCGCACGCTGAGTTCGGCAAAGCTAGTGGAGGCAAGAGCAAGGAGGGCAAGGGCTGTGGAGTAGAAACGCATGCTGGGAGTCCTTCGTGGGGGCTGATGAGGCACTCCACAGTACGCGCAGGTCCCCAAAAGCCGCAAGTGAGGGCCTTCAGGCCTCTGTCGCCACTCGGCTACCTGCACCGTAGAATACAGCCATGGGCCTGTCTGCGCTGCTCTTGAGCGCCTGCTTGCTAGCGACACCTGCCACAGCGGGGCAGTCGCCGCTCGACCTGTGGGCCCGCGGCCAGCGCAGCGAAGCAGTCGAAGCCGAGCGCGTGCGCTTGAACACGGCTACGGCGTCCGCCTCGGATTGGAAGCGCCTGGCGCAATGGCAGCTGGAGATCCATCAACCCAAGGCCGCCTTGGAGAGCGCCGAACGGGGCGGCGAGAGCTGTCGCTCCGAGCGCGGCGTGGCCCTGTTCCGGCTCACGCACTACGCGGAGTGCATCCCCTTCCTGCAGGAAGACACGCTACTGGAAGTCTTGATGCTGCTCGACGCTCAGGAGGCCGTGCAACGCTTCGAGGACGCGGACGCAGTCTTGAGCCGGGCGCTCGAACGGTTCGGCCGCCTAGATGCCCGCTTGCTGGCGGCCGATGGACGTCGTTGGGCACGTCAAGAGAACTGGACGCGGGCCATTGAGGCCTTCCAGGCGGCGCTCAAGCTGGATCCCTGCGAGGCCGAAGCCCAACTGGGCCTCGGGCGCGCACTCCTGCGCTCAGGAGACCGTCAAGGCGGCTTGACAGCCATGCAGCGTCACCGCGAGTTGCGCGCCCAACTGGATGTGCTGGATCATGCGCTGCGCGGTGTCGATTTGCAGCCCATGCACGGCCCCAATTGGACGGCGGTGGGAGAAGCGGAGGCAGGACTAGGCCGCGTCAGCCGGGCGCTGGCGGCCTATGAACATGCCGAGCGTCTGTGTGACGAGCGGCAGCTTGTGCCCAACGCTCTGCGCCACAGTCGGCTGTTGTGGGAAACGCAAGGCGACCCCCAAGCCGCCCTGCGCGTGCTGGAGCGCGCCGAGCAACGCTG
>CAIKQM010000054.1 GCA_903829565.1 uncultured Planctomycetota bacterium | reverse complement strand
GATGTAGTGCTCGGCATCCTCCGCGCGCCAACCGCGAATGAGCTTCTTGCGCACCTCAATGCGGTACGCCGGATCGAGCAGCTTGCTGCGCGCGTACATGCGCTCCAGCTTGACGGCATCACGATCCTCGGGATCCGAGACGGTCGCATCGCTCGCCATCTTGCGCCACAAGGCCACATTCGCTTCCCAATCTTCCTTGGGGCAAGTCGCTACAAAGGCCAGCGTGCGTGTCGGCCCGCGCCACTCGTAAGCCCAACCATCCAGTCCTGCAATCGCGCCTTTGCCTGGCAACAACGCGTACTCTTGGCCAGTCCAGTCTTTGACTTGCTTGGGCTCGCCTTGCGCCTTGCCCAGAGTCCAGCCCTTCATCTGCTGACGCGCCCAGCTCTCCAAACTGGTGATCGGCTCTGCAGCGCGCGCCTTGGTGCGCCGTTCGCTCGCCTCTTCTTCGTCAGCTGCATCAGCAGAGCTTGCTTGCGCGACTTGGTGCTCGATCCACACCACCGAAAGCTCGGGACGTTGCGCGCGCTTGGGCTTCTTGGGATCCACCTTCTCTTGGTAGATCAACACCACCCACTGCTCGTCCGGTTGCGCGGGCAGTCCTTCCCAAGCCTTGGGCACGGGGAACTCCAAGCCCAGATCAGGACGCTTCTCTGTGGTCCAACCTGCTTGCGCGCTGGCAAGCGAGGACACAGCGGACAGGACCAACGACGCGAGGAGGACGCGGAGGACGGAGCGCATGCCTCTAGGTTGTACCACCTTAGATCTGCACCTTGAGCGGCTTGATGGCGAGCGCACCCGCGATCATCGACAAGATCAGGAACGACAGCACGATCCCGCCCGGGCCGCCGGGTAGCCAGCCGAGGTCGGCCGAGGGCTGGGTGTAGCGAATGCGCGCAAAGGGCGAGTCGGCGGCAAAGGCCGGTTCGGCAGGCCATAGCAGCGCATCGATGAAGCCGCGCCCGCGCTCGCCTTGGAGGGTGCGGGGTGCCACATCACCGGCGGCGTAGAGCTTGGTCTCGCGCGTACCGCCCAGATCAAAGGCCAACTCGTGCAAGCCGCTGGTACGCGCCACGATCTCGACGAAGGCGCGGCCATCGCGCGCGTTGACGACCAGTGGTGACACCTGCTCGACGCCTTCAGGCAACACGAGCTTCAGCTCGCTGATGCGTGCTGCATACGCAGGCACCAGCTCGATGTCGATGGTCGTGCCTCCACCCGCACGGTGATCGACCACATGTTGCCCCACAGGCGCAGGCGTAACGGGCACCGGCGCAAAGCCATAGCGCACGACAAACTGCGCCACCACCAACGCGAACGGCAAGAACAGCGGCACGAACGGCGTCAGGTTCAGCGCCAAGTACTGCAAGTTGCGACCGAGCACCTTGAGGATGGCCCAGCCGACAATGCGCAAGTCATCCTGCCAGATGCGAATCTCGATCAGGTGTGCCTTGATCTGCTCCTTGGCGGCCTTGATGCGACGTTGAGGCGAGACATGCTTGAACACCCACAGCGCGAAGACACCGAACACGGCGCTCGCGAACACCAAAGCGAAGACATGACCCAGCTGTTCCGGCAGCCACAGCAGCCAGTCAAACAAACGCGTCGTCGCTTGGTTGAGAGCGTTCAGGAGATGTAGCCCAGGCCTTTGAGCTTCTCGGTGATGGCGGCGTCGGAATCGGCGCCTTCAAACTTGTCAAGCTCGCGCTCAAGCACATGCTGGATGAACTCTTCATGCGAGGCATAGCCCGCCACCGCGGCGATCTTCTTGATGCGCGCGATAAGGTCCTTATCCAACTTCACTTTGTTCTCAGATCCAAACATGCTTGTCACTCCAGTACAGGTTGACCTTTGAGATCAGCCGGGATGGCTACGCCATAGCGGCGCAACACCTCGACTGTCAAATCTTCTAGACGGTGGGCACCTGGACGCACGCGGCGATTGGCGAGGATCGTGCCCTCCACCACCTCGGGCGCCATCAAGTGGCTGCCATTGAACGTCCCGCCAAGATTGTCGCACAGAACCTCGTGCGGGATACGCCCCGACGAAGCCTCGTCCGAGTTGCCATACAGCGCGTTGTAGCCCACCACCACATCGGGTGCTTCGGCCACGCGTGGGCCGTCGTACACCACGGTGGCGAGGTCGGCGCGCAGCACGACTTGAGTGCCATCTTGATCGCGCAGAGCTTCGAGCTTGGTCTTCAATTCGGTCAGTAGCTGTGTAGCTTCGGCACCCGGCTGCACGATGCCCGCTTCCGAGTCCGGCGTAGCGGGGTTGTCGCGCTCGCGGCCCTGCAAGTTCAGGTACAAGCCGTTGAAGCCCAGACCGTAGGCGCGCGTCTTGCTCCAATCGACGGCGTCGAGCAAGTACACCGGACTGCGCTGGGCATCGCTCTCGGGCAGCTCCTTGGTGTAGCCGTCCTTCAACACAAGATAGCCCTGTTCCAGCAGCCATGTGTTCAAGCTGAACTTGCGGCGATAGCTCTCAAAGCCATGGTCGCTCATCACGATGACGATGTCGCGCTCGCCGGCCGCATCCAGCACACGGCCGACCAGCGGATCCATGCGCAAGTAGAGATCGGTCACGACCTCTTGCCATGTGCTGCCGGGACGATGCGACCAATCTTCGGTCGAGGTGCGCGCGAACTCGGCATCGTGATGCGGATGCCCGGCATCGTGATGCCGCCACAGCATGTGGCCGCACAAGTCGACACCCGAGGTGTAGAAGAACAAGAAGCCGCCGCGCGCATTGGCCTTCCAGCGCGCCAAGGCGTGATCCATCAAGCGCACACCTTCGTCGTGCACCACATCCGCTTGCGCAAGGAACTCACGGTCGCTGAAAGCGCCGTCTTTCACGGTGCTCACATCTTCCGGCATGCCTTGCGTGTAGTAGAGCCCGATCGCATCGGCCACCAACGCACTCGCCTCTACAGGCGCAGACACGGGCGCGATAGGCGCGCGTGGATCAATGTTGATCGGTGACGCATAGACCTCGACATGCGGCTCCAAGCTCTTGACGTGGAAGCGCACGATGCCCGACACATCGGACAAGCCCAGCGGCAACAGGCTAAAGGTGGTGGGCACGAACTCGCTCCACTCACCCAGGCGCACCACCAAGCGTTCGGCGCCTAACTCGATGGCCACTGCTTGGGCTTGACGGTCCACATACATCGTCAACGCCGTCGTCTGGTGCGGCTCACCTACCTTGAAGGGATTCGGCGGGCCCGACAACGCAGTATCGATGCGCCCTTGCGACTCGCGCACCGGCACGATGTTGCCATCCTTGCCCAGCACACCACCCGCAGCGTTGGTCGTGTACAGCGTGTAACGGCCGTAGGCGGAATCCACCGCGGGCGTCATCATCCCTGAGAAGCTGACGCCATCCGCTGGCTCCACAGGGAAGTTCGCGGGCATACGCCAGATGTCAGCAGGCACACCCTTCTCGGCCAAGCGTGTCCAAAACGCTTGACCGGTGCGATTCGGAGCTTCATCTCCGCCCATCGGCAACTGCCAGCCATTCCACAACGAAATGAGCGAGCCAGGCTCACTCTTCGTAATGGAGGACACGGGCATGCGTGTCACCAAGTCGCGGTGCAAGAAGTCGTAGACCCCATGCCCACCCGGGTTCAGCCCCGTGATGAAGTTCGACCACGCTACCGGGCTCTGTGGCGGTGTAGAGGTACCCAAACGGCCGATGCCACTGGTCGCTACCAAGCGTTGCCAGTTGGGCGTGAGCTTCGGATGCTGCGCAATCACCTCGGCCAACACATCGGGATCGAGGCCATCCACTCCAAAAACCACCACGCGCGGCCACGCATCAGCGGTGGCCACTTCGCGCTTGACCGGCACGGCTGGCACAAGAAAAACCGCCAACACGCCGAGCGCAGGCCACACGGTCCAACGCGGGAGCTTCATGCGCGCACCTTCACTTGCGCAGGAGCCGCAGCATCCTGCCACAGAGCCTTGCCTTGCATGTGTGCCGGCGGCTGCAGGCCAAACAGATCAAGGACCGTGGGTGCGATGTCCATCAACGAAGGCGCTGTGTCGAGCTTGCGGTTGCAGAAGAAGACACCGGGCACGAGGCGCGGATCGACGCAGTGATCGCCCGACCAACTCTTGGTGTTGTCGGTGAATACCTGACGCGTGACGGCGCCCGTGGCGCAATCCCACGAATGACGCCAGCCTTCGAAGTAGCCGATCATGAGCTCCGGTGCCGTATCCGCGTACGGACCGCTGTGGATCTCGTGCGTCAAGAATACTTCACGGATGGCGCGTTCGCCCGTTTGCGGGTCGACCAAAGCCTCGAGCTTGGCCTTCAACTCTGCCGCCAGCGCGGCTACCTCGTCGCGCTTGACAATGCCGTGCTTCTCGCGGCCCACGCGATTCAGGAAGAGCCCCGTCAGGCCCAAGGTGAACGCCTTGGTGCGTGACCAGTCCACCTGCGCGAACCAATCACCGCTGATCTCGTGACCTTCCTTGAGGTACAGGTAGCCGTTCTGCAACAGCCACGTGTTCAAGTTGACGCCGCGGCGGAAGTTGCCGAAGCCATGGTCGCTGATGACCATCAAGACCGTGTCCGGATCGTCGCCAAGTTTGGCGCGCACCTCTCCCACGAGCTGGTCCATGCGCGCGTAGGTGTCCGGAATGACATCCTTCCAACGCTCGACCTCTTTGCCTGCGTTCGCAGGATGCGTGGGATCCAGGGTACGCCAGAACATGTGGCTGACGCGATCGCTCGTGTCAAATACACATGTCACTAAGCCCTTGTCCGTTTTCTCGATCGCATTCCACAACTGCGCTTTGCGCTCATCGCAGTAGATCCACGCCTGCTTGAGGAAGGTCTCCTCATCAATCACACGCTCGTTCAGCGCCCACGTGTCTTCGGCAAGGCCCAGCGTCGCGAACGGTCCGAGCGTCTTGGCCAGGTAGATCGAGTACACGAACGGATGCGAGATGGGCATCGCAGGCGCATTCGGATCGATGTTGACCGGCGTCGCGTAGATCCCGATGTCGTCCCCATCCCAAGTCTGGATGCAAAAGCGCACGATGCCTTGCACGCCATCAAAGGGCACCACCATCCACGGCGTGTACTCGCCACGCTCGACGACGCAGCTTTCGCCGCCGATCTCGAAGCGTGCTTTGCGAGCCTGGGGATCCACGGTGAAGTCGACCGTGAACGGACAGGTCATCGGCCCGTCCTTGCCAGGCGGACCATGAATGTGCGTCTTCACGACGCCTTTGCGCGCGGTGATCTGGTACTGCTGACCGCCGATGTGAGCGTCCTTCGGGCGCGCACGCGTCGACCAGAACGAGAAGCTGCCTTGCGTGCCCTTGAGATCGGGCACGCACATGCCTGACAGCAGTGTGCCGTTCTTGAACGGCTTGGGCGGGAACGTGATCGGCACACGCAGGATC
This sequence comes from uncultured Planctomycetota bacterium, assembly GCA_903829565.1. Classification (GTDB taxonomy): domain Bacteria; phylum Planctomycetota; class UBA1135; order UBA1135; genus SXXH01. The sequence continues at coordinate 3,588 of CAIKQM010000054.1, read as the reverse complement.
GAGGACCACACGCGCGCCTCGCCCAAGTAGTGCCAGAACGGCACGCTCTTCTGCAACGGGCGGTGCACATGCTTGTGGCCGATCGTCACATGCGCGAAGCCAAGATTGAGCGTGCGCTCGATCTCCTTGGTGTCCGTCGACGACAGCACTGGTGCATACGAACAAGGATCGCGCGTCAAGAAGTCATAGATGTTGTGACGCGACGCATCCGTACCCGTGGCAAAGGTCGACCAAGCCACGGGCGAGATGGACGGACAAGCCGTCGCTAGCGGAGCGAAGGTGCCCTCCTGCGCCAAACGCTGGAGATGCGGCATGCGCCCGGCCTGCATGTACTCGCGCGCCTTGCGCGGATCGAAGCCGTCTAGACCGACGATCACCACGCGCTTGACCTTGCTCTTGCCGCGACGCGGGGCCGTCACCATGCGGATCGCGGCCTTGAAGGGCCAGATCAGGATGATGGCAAAGGCCAACAAGAAGGTGCCCAGCAACACCAGCACGGATCCTGCTGCAGCGAAGCCTGCACCAGGACCAATGTAGGCGTGCGCCGGCGCGACCAACGCAACGGCAGCGAGGCCAGCCCACAGCAGACGGAGGACAGCAGAGACCATGACGGGGAGTGTGATCGTATCGTCTACGAGCGGGCTCTAGGGTTAGGACCTCGTTGGTCCTAGGCCAAGAAGGAAGAGATTTCCTGCTGTGACCCTGCGATTGTTGCGGAAGTTCCGCTCTCCACGCTGCTGGGCCGCACTGGGGTGTAGGGTTCCCGTGATGTTCCTCCGCACACAACCCTCCTCAGCTTCAGGCACCGATCGTTGGCAAGATGTGCAGCGTTTGCACAGCGCGGAGGAAGTCCAGCGTCTTGCTGGCACCATCCGCATCCGCCACACCTTGGCAGAGCTCGGCGCGGAGCGTTTGTGGGACTTGGTGCAACGCGGCGAGTGCCGCATCGCTCCTGGCGTGGGCACGCCGGATGAGGCGCTGCAACTCGTGCGCGCAGGCTGCCAGATTCTCGCCACAGCTCCGGAAGGCTTGCAGCACGCACCGTGGTCGGGCCGCGGAACGACCGAGGTCAATGCCGTAGCGCGCGTGCAACGCGCCTTGGTGGATGCTGATCGCGCGGCACACCTAGCCGGCAATCGCTCGGTGCGTTGGCTGGCGCCGCTGCTGGTCGACTTGTCCGTAGCGAACTGCACGCCTTTGGAGATCGTCGAAGCCATGCGCGTGCGCATCGAAGCCGGAGCCGCTGGCGTGCGCATCGATGACCGCGCTGGATGCAGCTCTGGCGGCATGGGCGAACGCTTGGCCGTCACCTCGACCAGTGCCTTCGTGCGCAGCATCTCGGCCGCGCGTCTGGCTGCCGATGTGGAGGGTGTCCCGACAGTGCTGATTGCCGTCAGCTCGGCTGCGCGGGCCACACACCTGACAAGCGATCACGACCCGCGCGATGCTGGTTTTGCCGTGGGAACGCGCGATTCATGGGGTATGCAACCGGTGCAGGGCGGCATCGCCATGGCGATCGCGCGCGGCTTGGAAGCCGCTCCGTTTGCCGACATCGTGTGCTTGCAAGCCGCAGCACCTTCGCTCGCCGAAGCCGAGCGGTTCGCGCAAGCTATCCACGCGCGTCATCCGCACAAGCCCTTGGCCTACGAGGTGCCGGCCGAGGTGCATTGGGCCCGCCACATGTCGGAAGAGGACTTGGCGCGCTTTGAGCAACGCTTGAGCGAACTGGGCTATGCGCTGCACTTCTTGCCGCGCGCGACCTTCCACGCGCGCAATGCGGCCGCCTTCGATCTTGCCACCGACCTGCGCCTTGATGGCGTTGGTGGCTGGGCACGCCTGCGGGCGCATGAGTTGTCCAACGAAGATAAGGGCTACGGCACCGTGCGCGAACGGCGCGATGGGGCCGATGCGTGGGCCAGCGCGGTACGAGGTGCCATCGAAGCAGCGTGAAAGAAGTTCCGATCGCAGCCCGTCCGCACCTGTCAAGTGCATTGGACAGGGCGCAAACGGGAACTTCTTTCCCGGTAACCGTTGCCGCAGCACACATGATGGCGAACAGCGCGACGCCCTGAAGGGGTGTTCCCGCTATCTTTGCCCATGAGCGCCAAGCACTCGAACCTCCCTCGCCTCGTCCTGCCCCTCGTCCTCGGCTGGATGGCCAGCAGCTGTGACACCAGCAAGACCGTAGGCAGCTCAGGCCCTGAGGCGCCGGATCTGGCCGCGGCAGGCAACTGGGTCGTCGATGCGCGCACCTTGCAAAGCGACTGCGACGAGCTGCTGCCGCGCCGCGCTGTGACCTTGAGCATCGCGCAAGACGGCGCCGATGTGTCGGTCTATGTGGACGCGGACAACGATGGCGACTTCAGCGAGTTGATCCAACTGCCTGGCCGCATCGTGGGCAAGACGCTCGAGGCCTCGGGCTACTGGAACGAGGGTGGCGAACGCCACACGCTGGACCTCACGCTCGAAGGCATCGTCTGGGGCTCGATGACCGGCACGATGAAAGTGTCGCACCAGAGCCTGACTCCCGAACCGGGCGAAGTGCCCTGCCTCGCGTCGTATGCAGCCACGGTCATCCGCGTCTGCAACCCGCCGCAGTTCGACTTGACGGGCAAGTGGGATGTGAGCCAGACGACGGCCTTTGCCGGTGGCCCTCTGCAAGCACTATCGGGTTCGACCGAAGAGCTCGTGTGGACGATCAGCCAGGCCGCAGATGCCCTAAAACAAGGCGTTTTCCAAGTCGAGAGCAGCGACGACCGCTACTACATCGGCTCGGTCAACAGCAGCCAGATCATCGCCGGCGGGTCCTTCGAAGCCTACGGGTTCGAGTTCCATGTCACCTACTCGACGCTCGAGTACAACATCCAAACGGGTGGCCTGCGTGGACGCATCCTCGCGGACTATGGCGCACAGGGTGAGTACACCATCGGTTGGGACATCGAGGCCACGCGTGGCGATGAACCTACGCAACAAACGCTGACGCTGACGTCCTCACAAGGCGCGACCGTGACCGTCGTCGATGCGAACGGTGTGGTGTTGCCCATCTGCATTCCAGCCGACGGCGCAGCGCAAGTGACCCTGCCGGAGGGACCGGCCATGGTGAGCACGCAACAAGGCGACTTGCCGCTCGTGGTCGAGGCCGATGCCAACCTGAGCGTCCAGTTGAATTGACAGCGGCCGGCCGGCTCAAGCGCGCTTGCGCTTGAGTACCTTGAGCACCGGCGCATCGGTCACATAGGCGTGACCAGGCTGCACCGAAAGCGGGTAATCGCCCCACCACTCACCTGCGGCCCACACACTGCTGTCCATGTCGAGCTCATCCAAGCGCGCCACGAAGACGGCCACAAGCTCGTTCCAGCGCGCATCGTCACGCGGCACACCGTACTCGCCCAAGTAGCCAGGCACCTTATTCGCGGCACACCAGCGCGCAAAGTTCTCCAAGCGCTGGAGCGGCCGATTAGGCAACTCTGGATCGCGCGACCACTCTTCGTCGTACGACAACTCGTAGCGTCCCGAGGCATCCGCATCAAAGTAGCAGTGCGCTTCGTACACCACGCGGCCCGCAGGATCGTCGATCCACGCCGTGGG
>CAIKQM010000053.1 GCA_903829565.1 uncultured Planctomycetota bacterium | reverse complement strand
CGCACATTGCGCGTGGTGGCATCGGCTGCTTCTGCAAGCACGATGGCTTGGACTTGTGAGCTGGCGCCGCTCTTGGGTTCGAGCACGCTGCAACCGTCGCGCGAAAGTTGCGCTGCGATGGCGGCAGGCAGATCGACGACCACTTCACGTGCGGAGGTGTCGACCAGCTCCCACACGGTCTCGCCAGCTGCGACGCGGTCACCGGAGACGCGCAGGCGACGCACGAGCGAACCGCCAAAGGGCGCGACGAGGCGCGCGAGACTGACTTCATGCTGCGCTTGCGCGATGCGTGCATCAGCTAGCGCAACTTTGGCGCGCGCCACGGCCAAGTCTTCGGCCCGCGTGCCGGCGGCGGCCTCGGCTTGACGGTGTTTGGCCACGGACAGCAGCGCTTCGGCAGCACGCAGCGCGGCGTCCAGACGGTCGTACTCGGCGCGCGAGCTGACGCCGCTTTCCAGCAAGGCTTGCACGCGCTGCCATTCCAGGCGTGCGCGGTCACGCTCGGCGGTGCGCGCCTCGATTTCGGCCTCCAAACGGTCGAGCTCTTCCTTGCGAGCGCCGGCTTCGAGCTTGATCAACTCGCTGCGCGCGAGAGTGGCTTCGGCTTCTGCACCAGCAAGCGCCAAGCGCGCTTCACGGGTGTCCAGTTCGGCCACCACCTCCCCTTTCGCCACGCGGTCACCCTCTTGCTTGGCGAGCGTGACGATCGTGCCAGCCCGCTCAAAGGCCAGCGTCGCGCGTTGCAGCGAGCGCACTTCACCCGCCAGCGTGCTGCTCGGGCGCAAGGCACCTTGTTCGATCTCGGCGAGGCTCACCGGCAACACGAACGGCGGCCGTCCACCACCTGCTGCCGCAGGTGCTGCCTCGCGGGTCAAGTACCACGCCGTGCCGCCCAACGCCACCAGACCAAGCACCATCACTACCGTTCCAGCGCGCATCTCACACCTCATCCTTCCCATAGGAAATGGGATCGATCAGTCCTGCGTCCGCAAAGCCTTTGAGCCGCAAGGTGCAGGCATCGCAACGCCCGCAGGCGAGCACCACGCCTTGCGTTTCGTGCGGGTCGTAACATGTGTGCGTCAGGCCCAGATCCACACCCAAGACCTGCGCACGCAGCACGATGTCGCGCTTGCTGAGCGCCACCAACGGTGCGCGGATCTCAAAGCGCGCGCCTTGCTCGGCGCCCGCGGCCGTGGCCAAGGCCGCGGTATGCGCAAAAGCCGTCAAAAACTCTTGACGACAATCGGGATAGCCCGAGTAGTCGATGGCGTTGACCCCGAGGTAGATGGCGCGCGCACCCACGGTTTCGGCCAAAGCCAGCGCAAACGACAAGAAGATGAGGTTACGCGCGGGCACATAGGTCACCGGCACGCCCACGCCCATCTCGGCTTCGAGGCGATCCTTGGGCACAGCCAGCTCGCTGGTCAACGCGCTGCCGCCGATGGCGCGCAAGTCCAGCTGCACCACGCGATGGTCGCGGACCTGCAAGCTGCGCGCGATGCGCTGGGCTGCGGCGAGCTCGACCTTGTGGCGCTGGCCGTAGTCGAAGCTCAGCGCATACACCTCGCAACCGTCCGCGATGGCCTGAGCCGTGGAGACGGCCGAGTCCATGCCGCCCGACAGCAGACAGACAGCGCGCGGAGAGTTCAGAGCGGCCATGACAGCCACACATTGTGGCGTATTGCGGT
>CAIKQM010000052.1 GCA_903829565.1 uncultured Planctomycetota bacterium | reverse complement strand
GTCTCGACCACGCGGGCGAGCGCTTGCTCGACGGTTTTCGAGTCGGGGCCGCGCACGATGATGTAGCCGTCGCCTTCGTAGGTGTCGCGCGGGGCGGCGCCGATTTCGGGCAGGTGGCGTTCGTACAATAGAGGGCCGAGCTCGCGGGTGATTTGGTCCATGCCGAGCACGCGTTGAATGCGGCCGCTGCCTTGGCCGCGCAAGTAAGCGCAGCCGACCGAGGCCACGCGCTTGGGCGGGGTGAACGTGCCGTGGACCATCAGCTCGACCCAGGCTTGGTAGAAGTCCGTGTCATGCGCCACGGACAAGAGCGTGGTGAACTGCGCGCCGGGCGGGCGGGCGGCGACTTCGCTGATGGCGATCGAGCCGTCGCGGCGGCGGAACCACTCCATGTGCGTCAGGTTCGTGCCTGCGCCGAGGGCTTCAAGGGCCTTGGGGCCGGCGCGGTGGATGGCGGCGTAGTCCGGGCCCGTGATGTCGAGCGGCAGGTGCACCACCCATTGGATCCACGGGTTTTCCAGCACATGCAGCGGTGTCGGCAAGTAGCGGCTGACGGAGTGGAACACCGCGTGACCGTTGATGGAGATCGAGTCGAAGCTGAACTCGTCGCCTTGCACGAACTCTTCCACATACAGCGGCTGTTGCGGCGAGACGGGCGTCGAGCGCAGGAGCGCGTCGAGTTGCTCGCGCGTCTCGACCTTGTGCGTGTTCTTCGCGCCGGCGCCGGCTTGCGGCTTGATCACGAGAGGGAAGCCGCTGCTGGCGACGAACTGGGCCACCTCGGCCACGCTGTTGCAGGAACGATGGCGCGCGCAGGGCAAATCGGCGGCGCGCAGCACATCTTTCATGCGCGATTTGTCGCGAAAGTTGAGCGCCGACTCGACGCCCATGCCGGGAATGCCGAGGCGTTCGCGGACTTGGGCCACGGGCACTTGGATGGGCTCGAGGATTGCCAAGAGAACTTGACAGGCCTGCCCGGTGCGGCTTTGGATGGCGTGCACGGCTTGTTCCAGCTGGGCCGGGTCGTGGCAATCCGCGATGCGTTCGTAGGCCGCGAGCTTGCGCGCGATCTCGGGCGACAGCCGCTCGGGGCCGTCCTGACCGATGATCGACAAACGCACGCCATGGAGGCGCACGGCTGCCCGCAGAAAGCGCTGCGTCGCCTCTAGCGCCACGGGAGCCACGAAAATCACAGATTTCATGCCCCGGATCGTACACTCGCGCTCGGAAAACTCGATCACCCCCACATGGCCCCCCTACGCATTCTCCAGATCTCGGCGGAATGCACGCCGTTCGCCAAGACCGGTGGCCTCGCCGATGTGAGTGCAGCGCTCAGCCGCTACCTCGCTGCCGCGGGCCATGATGTGCGTTTGGTTGTGCCGCTGTACAAGCGCGTCAAGGAGCGTGGCACCGAGCTGCGGCCGGTGGCGGGCTTGCAAGACCTCAAGGTCGAGCTCGGCGGCCGCACACAGTGGTTCTCGATCTGGGAGGCGGCTGCGCCGCGGTCCAGCGCGCCGGTGTGGTTCGTGCGCGCGCCACAGTACTTTGAACGCGAAGGGCTCTACACCCAAGACGCGGACGAAGGCCAACGCTTCTTGTTGTTGACGCATGCAGCGTTGCTGGCGTGCCAGCACAGCAACTGGGCGCCGCACATCGTGCATGCGCACGATTGGCATGCCGCGTTGGCGCCGCTGTTGTTGCGCACGCACTATGCGTGGGACCGCTTGTTCCAAGCAACGCGCAGCGTGCTGTCGATTCACAACTTGGCCTACCAAGGCGTCTATCCGGCCAGCATGGTCGATGAGTTGGGCTTGGCGAACGAGCGGCATCTGCTGCACCAAGACCATCTCAAGCAAGGCCGCTTCAGCTACTTGGAGACCGGCATCTTGTGGGCGGATGGTCTCTCGACTGTGAGCGAGACCTATGCACGCGAGATCCAAACCGAAGAGCACGGTGTGGGCTTGCAAGGCTTGTTGCGCACGCGCAGCGAACGCTTGAAGGGCATCGTGAACGGCATTGACGCCGATGAATGGGACCCGGCCAGCGACCCGCGCATCCCGCACCACTACAGCGCCAAGAAGCTGGCCGGCAAGGCCAAGATGAAGGCCGCGCTGTTGGAGCGTGTCAAGTTGCCTGGCACCAAGAGCGCGCCGGTCTTTGGCATCGTGTCGCGCTTGACGGCGCAAAAGGGCTTTGAGCTCGTGCACGATGCGTTCAGCGTGTTCTTGCGGCGTGAGGACATGCGCCTCGTGGTGTTGGGCTCGGGCGAGAAGCGCTATGAAGACTTCTTCGCGTGGTTGGTGCAGACCTTCCCCGACAAGGTCGCGTACTTGCAGAGCTACGACGAAGAGTTATCGCACTGGATCGAAGCCGGTTCGGATGTGTTCTTGATGCCGTCGCGCTATGAACCGTGCGGTTTGAACCAGATGTACAGCCAGCGCTATGGCACCGTGCCCGTCGTGCGGCGCACGGGCGGCTTGGCCGATACGGTGGTCAACTGGGACCCGGCCACGCAGAGCGGCACGGGCTTTGTGTTCGAGCGTTTTGACGCGCAGAGCTTCTATCAAGCGGTGGAGCGCAGCTTTGGCGTGTGGCGCGACCAAAGCGCGTGGAAGCAACTCATGCTGAACGGCATGGGCGTGGACTACTCGTGGGAACGCCGCATTGGCCAGTATGTAGAGCTGTACCACTCGCTCGCGAGCGTGCGGCGCTAGACTGGTTCCTGTGCACGTCGTCTTCATCGAACCGTCGTTTCCCAAGAACCAGCGCGAGTTCGTGCGTGCCTTGCAGGCCGTAGGCGCGCGTGTGACCGGCATCGGCGAGAGCCCGCTGGAGGGCTTGGACCCGCAGGTCAAGCAATGGCTCACGCACTATGAGCGCGTGCGCAGCGTGACGGACATCGGCGCGCTGTACGAGACCTGCACGCGTGTGCAGAAGCTGGCGCGCATCGATCGTCTCGAAGCTGTGGTGGAAGCGCATGTGGAGCCGGCCGCCAAAGTGCGCGAAGCCTTGGGCATCGCAGGCACCAGCACCAAGACCGCATGGCTGTGCCGCGACAAGCCGGCGATGAAAGAAGCCCTACGCGCGGCGGGCTTGCCGTGCGCGCGCTCGAGCGCGGTGCAATCCGCAGAGCAGCTGCGTCAATTCGCAGCCGAAGTGGGCTATCCGTTGTGCGTCAAGCCGCGCGCGGGAGCCGGCGCTTCGGGTGCGGTGCGTGTCGATGATGATGCCGGTTTGGCGCAAGCGATCGAGACGAGCGGTCTGGCGCGCGGTGCAAGCGTCGCTGTCGAAGAGTGGATCGAAGGCCACGAAGGCTTCTATGACACGCTGACGGTGAACGGTGAGGTCGTGCTCGACTTTGCGTGCCACTACTATCCGAATGTGCTCGAAGCGATGCGCACGCGCTGGATCAATCCGCAGATCGTGCTGACGAATCGCAGCACCGATGCGAGCTACGACGAGCTCAAGCAGTTGGGCGCGCGGGCGGTGCAAGCGCTGGAGATCGGCACCTCGGCCACGCACATGGAGTGGTTCTTCGGGCCGAAGGGCTTGAAGTTCAGCGAGATCGGCTGTCGTCCGCCGGGTGTGCGCACCTGGGACCTGTACAGCGCGGCGAACGAGTTCGACATCTACAAGGCGTGGGCTGAGGCGGTGGTGCACGGCCACGTCCAGTCGCGGCCGAGCCGTCGCTATGCCGCGGGCTTGATCGCGTTGCGCCCCACGCAAGACGGTGTCATCGATCGCTACGAAGGCGTGGACGAGCTGCAACGGCGCTTTGGTCCGCATGTGATCGATGCGCACCTGCCCCCCGCCGGCACGCGCACCCAAGGCGTCGAGGCCGGTTACATGGCCAACGCCTGGGTGCGCCTGCGGCACGAGGACTACGACACCTTGCGCAGCATGCTCGACGAAGTCGGCCGCACGCTGAAGGTGATTGCGCGCGACATCACTGCGTGAAGGTCACTTGCAAGCCGTTGGTGAGGTTGAACCCACCGCTGCAAGGACCGGCCACATTGCGATACCAGCCTTGGAAGTAGACGGTTTGGCCGACCTGCCAGCCGTTCTGAGCTGCAAGGCCCGGACCGAAGGT
>CAIKQM010000051.1 GCA_903829565.1 uncultured Planctomycetota bacterium | reverse complement strand
GGCGCAGGAGGGGTGCGGACAGAAGGCGGGTGTGAAAGCGGTCATGGCGTAGGTGCTCCGCCCATACGGACGAAGCGCACACGCCAAGTGGGACAGCTAGTTGAGTTTTCTGTGCACACTGGTCGGGGCCAGTATCACGGCTGAGGCTCCAACCGCTCCCTAATCACCCCCCGCCGGTACTCAAAAATCCTCTCCACCAACCTCCTCGTATACACATGATGCGCCACCCACCCCAGCACCCCCATCGGCTCCTTGTAGTCCACCCGATCCAGCATCCACGTCCCCTCAGGATGCTCGCGGAACTCGTGCAAGTGCACCCAGCGCGCAAAAGGGCCCTCCTTCTGCTCATCCACAAAGGCATACGGTGGCTCGTGGCGCGTGATCTGGGTGCGCCAGTTCACGGGAATGCCGTGGAGGCGAAGGCGGTACTGGATCCAAGCATCCTTGTGCATGGGCACCGGCTTGGGGGTCAAGATGTGGAAACGAAGGAAGTCCGGGGTGATGGACTCGAGGTTCTCGGGGCGCTCAAAGAAGGCCCAGACTTCGGGAAGCGGCCGGGCGATCACCTGCGTGCGCTCTAGGCGCCAACCGTCGCCGTGGCGGGACGAACGGTGTTGGTTGTCGAGCAGGTTGGTTTCAAGGTTCATTCGGCTCGGGAGTACGCCCAAAGGCGGCCAATCGGATGCATCCGAGCGCAGGCTTGGTGCGGACACAGCGCTGGCGCACACTAGACCCCATGCTGCACCGCCCCCACTGTTGGATCCCTCGGCGATGACGACCGTGACAAGGAAACCTGCGCTACATAGCCCCGCCCCATGAGTGCAGTCCTCCCCATTGTCGTGGTGCGCGGTGTCGTGAAGGTCCACGCCAAGGACAAGGCACCCGTCGTCGCAGTATCTGGCATTGATCTCACCTTGAATCCCGGAGAGTCCGTGGCATTGGTAGGACCTTCCGGTTGCGGCAAGAGCACGCTGCTCAACTTGCTGTCGGGCGTAGATCGGCCAGATGAAGGTGAGGTGCGCGTAGGCGGTCTCAACCTCGCACGCGCCAAGGAACATGAGCTCGTGGACTTGCGTCGGCGCGTGGTTGGCGTGGTATTCCAGCAGTTCCACTTGGTGCCCCACCTGACCGTAGCTGAGAACGTTGCGTTGCCTCTGTCCTTGGCCGGACGACGCGACGATGCTCGCGTGCTCGCTCTCTTGGAGCGTGTTGGGCTTGTCAAGCGTGCTGGACACTACCCCGGAGAGCTCTCCGGCGGCGAACAACAGCGCACAGCCGTGGCGCGGGCTCTCGTGCATCGTCCAGCCTTGGTTCTAGCCGATGAGCCCACGGGCAATCTGGACTCTGCTGCTGGCGCGGCAGTGTTGGACCTGTTGGATGAGCTACGCCGCGAAACCAATGCAGCGCTGCTGTTGGTCACGCACGATGCAGCCATCGCTGCGCGCGCCGATCGCACCGTGCGCATGAAAGATGGGCGCATCGTGACGATGGAGCCATGAGCACCTCCCCCGTCCTCGAGGCTCTGTTATGGCGGCCGCTGCGACGCTCGCCATGGCGTTTTCTCTTCACCCTGCTGGGCGTAGCTGCCGGTGTTGCCGCCGTGGTCTCTACACTGGCAGCATCGCGCGCGGCACTCGCCAGCCTCGTTTCGGGCGTGACCGAAGTTTCCGGCGCCACGGTATGGGAAGTCTCCGCACCGAGTGGATTGACGATCGACGAGGCTTCACGCTGGTCCAGTGTTGCGGCAGACGCCGTGATCGCACCACTGGTCGAGGAAACGGCGCTCGTTGAAGGCTGGAATGATGCGGTGCGGGTCTTGGGCGTAGACCCATTGGTCGATCGCCATGTACGCACGGCGGCTACCGGCGCAGATGCACGTCAAGAATCTTGGACAGGCTTCACAGCTCTGCTGACCGGTCAAGGAGTCTTTGTCCCCCAGAGTCTGGCTACCGAACTAGGTCTCGTCACAGGCGCGAATCTCCCGCTGGTCGTGCGTTCGCGCCGCATCAGCACCAAGGTACTTGGTGTGTTCCCCGTCCCGCGCGGGACCACAGCACTCGATCGCGTCGTGGTGGCCGATATTGCGCTGGTCCAAGAGTGGCGTCAGGACAACCGCATCGACCGACTCGAGTTTGTACCGCGCGGATCGACTGATCCTCAAGCTCTACGCGATCGCCTGCAGGCACTTGCACCGGATGGTGCCACCATCCGCCACCCCGACGAACGGGCAGCGCGCACGTCTGGTTTGGTCAAGAGCCTCGAGTTCAATCTCACCAGCCTATCTGGCATCTCTCTCTTGGTCGGTGCGGTGCTAGTAGCCACAACCTTGGCGACATCGGTAGTGCAGCGCAAGAAGACCATCGCCATTCTGGTATCGCTCGGAGCGTCGCGCGCGCAGCTGGCGCGCAGCTTGCTCAGCGAGGCGCTTGTACTTGGGCTGCTAGGCGGCGCGCTTGGAGCTCTCGGCGGCGCATGGTTGGCTCGCGGCCTGCTGCCTGCGATGCGACAGACCTATGCCACCGTAGTGCCCGGTGCACCTGGCACCGCGATCGACATCGCGTGGACGGATGTAGTTGCAGGCGTGGCCTTAGGTGTGGGCTGTGCCATGTGTGCCGCCTTGCTGCCCTTGTTGGAGACGTTGCGCGTCCCTCCGGTGCAAAGCCTACGCGCAGAAGCACCCAGCTTCTTGAGCAGCCGCGGTCTGCGCATCGCCATCGGCTTGGCAATCGGCTTCTGGTTGGCCGCGGTCGAACTGCTGCGTCTGCCAGCGTGGAACGGGTTGCCTGTGTGGGCCTTGCTCGCCACCTTGTGTGTCTTAGGTGTCATGTTTGCTGTACACGGACCGCTCGTCGATGCTCTCGGCCGCGTAGGTCCCAAGCTGCCGCGCATCTTGCCCTTGCGCTTGGCCTCAGCTGCTCTCTCGGCCGGTCGTCGGCGCGCAGCGTGGGCCGCCGGTGCCGTAGGCGTGGCCGTGTCCCTATCCATCTCGATCGCAGTGATGGTCGGTAGCTTCCGACAAAGCGTCATCGCGTGGACCGACGACAGCTTGAAAGCGGATCTCTCCGTGCGCCCGGTGCTGTCCGCGACTGGTGTACCCGTTGGGACGTTGGACATGGAAGTCCAGCGCATCGCCGAGGACATCTGCGGCACGCAAGCTGTGGCGCCCTACCATGTCGCTGAGGCGCGCCTGGGCAACTATGCCGTGACCCTCGCAGGCGCTGATTTTGCACTGGGCTCGCAACGCGGGCCCGTCCAGTTCGTCAAGGACGATCGTGATCCCAAGCAGGTGCTGCAACAAGCACACGCGCAGCG
>CAIKQM010000050.1 GCA_903829565.1 uncultured Planctomycetota bacterium | reverse complement strand
CCACTGCACGAACTGCTACGTCCATCGGGCGGCGTCGGACTCTGGCTAGGTGTGGCCGCGGTGCTGTTGATCCTCTGCAATCTGGCGTACTTGCTGCGCCGCGCGGGCACCTTGGCGTGGGTGCGTGGCAGCTTGCAGACTTGGATGACCTCGCATGTGGCGACGGGCATTGGGGCCTTCTTGTTGGCCGCGCTGCATGCAGCTCTCAGCCCCGGCAACACCGTCGGTGGCCATGCGTTCTGGGCCTTGGCCTTCCTCGTCGTCACCGGCGCCATCGGACGCTGGTTCTATTCGTTCGTGCCGCGCGCAGCGAATGGTCGCGAACTGGCGTTGGAAGAAGTCCAAGCGCGCATGGCGCAGCTATCGAGCGAGTGGGACCGCGGCTCCGCCTTTGGCGCGATGGCTCGCGACGCGGTGCAGCGCATGGTGGCCGAAGGCCGCTGGGATGGCGGCTTTGTCGCGCGTTTGGTGGCACTGCGCCGTAGCGAAGGCCGACTCAAGTTGTTGCTCTTGCAGTTGCGCACCGCTGGCGAACGCGAAGGCATCGCGCCCGACAAGCTGGAGGCGTTGCTCGATCTGGCACGGCGAGCGCAGCGTACGGCTGTGGTGGCAGCTCACTACGAAGATGTGCGAGCACTCTTGGCCTCGTGGCGCTGGTTCCATCGCTGGGTCGCGCTGTTCATGGTGCTGGTGGTAGCGGTGCATATCTGGACAGCTCTGCGTTACGGCGGAATGTGGCGCTAACATGGATCCTCGCTCGTGAAACGCTCTGGACTTGTACTTGCGCTTGCGTCAGCGGCTTTAGTGGCTGTGTTGGTGTACATGGACGCCGAGCGTGTGTCCCCGGGCCCCATCTCGCGTGTGCATGCCCTCTCTGCTGGCATCGCCGACTCAGACTGCGAAGCGTGTCACGGCGAAGACGGGGATGACCTGTTGGCGGGCTGTGGCTCGTGCCATGCCGACACCGTGCAAGATGTGCAAACCAAGCGCGGTTTCCACGGCCAGCTGAGTGATGGTGCGAGCTGTGAGCGCTGCCACGCCGAGCACCACGGTGTCGAACATCAGCTTGTGGCAGCGCCTGTCTATGCGTTGGCGGGTGTAGCCGATCTACAGGCCTACACGCACGCTGGCTTGAACTTTGGTCTCGTGGGCGCACATGCCTCGCTGCGCTGCGAACAGTGTCATCCCCATGCACACAAGGAGTTGCTCGCCAAGGGCGAACAGCGCTTTGATGGACTGACGCAGTCGTGCGCCAGCTGCCACAAGGATCCACACGAAGGCAAGCTGCCGGACTGTGCCGCATGCCACGGACAGGAGCAGCCGTTCCGCGAGACCGCGCACTTTGAGCACACCACCTCGTTCCCGTTGGAAGGCGTGCATGCAGGTCAAGCTTGCACAGCGTGCCATGCCAAGAACACGGAACGGAGCATCGAGAACTACGCGCATGCAAAGCCGGCCGAGCGCACCTGCGTCGACTGCCATACACAACCGCACACGCAAGAGTTCTTGACGCCGGAGCCTAGCTGCATTGCATGCCACACCTTGGACGGTGGCAGCTTTGCGCAAGCGCAGACGCGCTTGACACCTGCGCAGCATGCGGCGAGTGGCTTTGCACTGGCGAAGCCCCACGATCAGTTGGACTGCAAACAGTGCCATACCGCAGCCGATGCGACGCAGAGGGCGGATGTAGCGTTCCGCTTTGCCGCTGCGCACCCGGGACGCAAAGCCGATGACTGTGCTTCATGCCATCAAGATCCGCATGGTGGCCAGTTTGCTGCGAGTCCAGGTGGTGCCACCAACTGCCTAGCCTGTCATGATCGCCATGCCTTTGAGCCGCATGCTTTTGACTTGGTGGATCATGCACAGGCGGGCTTCGTGCTCGACGGCGCCCACGCATCCACCGGCTGTGAGGCGTGTCACAAGATCCCGGCGGATGCGCCCGCGGGACAAGGTACACGGCAGTTCCGCAACACAGAGTCCACCTGCGCCAGCTGCCACAGTGATGCGCACCGCGGCATGTTCGCCGCGCGCGGCACAGAGGACTGCAAGTCGTGCCACAGCACACATGACTTTGCGGTGGTTGCCCAGTTCGATCATGCACGCCACACGGGCTTTGCGTTGGAGGGCAAGCACGCTGCCGCCAAGTGCGAGAGCTGCCACACGCCCCTGTCGAGCCCCGATCTCCATGGCCGCCGCTTTGGCTACATCGAGCGCGCTGGACCGCCGCAAGCGTGCGAGAGCTGCCATGCCGATGTGCACGAGGGCAGCTTTGCCGACGCACAGGGCCAAACCAACTGCGAAAGCTGCCATACCACGGTCGATTTCCAGCACTACCGCAACTTTGACCATGCCCGCGATGCCAAGTTTGCTTTACAAGGCGCGCACGCCCGAGTGGATTGTGCGTCGTGTCACTCCACACCGCCGCGCTACCAAGGCAAGCAACTGAACGACTGTCGTTCGTGCCATGACGATGCGCACAGCGGCATGTTCGGCACCACAAGCTGCACCCAATGCCACACGGATGAAAGTTGGTCCGTAGCGGGCTTTGACCATGCGCGCTGGACGCAGTTCCCCTTGGATGGCGCGCACGCACAGGCAGCGTGCAACGATTGCCATGCCGGCAATGCCAAGTTGGACACCAGCTGCGTGTCTTGCCATGCCGACATCCATGTGGGGCAATTCCAGACAGGCGCGACGAACGACTGTGCGCGCTGCCATTCGACGAGCGGCAAGTTCCAGGCTGATCGCTTTGACCATGACAAGCATGCTCGCTTCCGCTTGGACAGCAGGCACGATGACCTGAGCTGTGCGGCGTGCCATCGCCAAGCCACGACCACCAGCGGTCAAACGGCGGTGCGCTACAAGCCGCTAGGCACGGAATGCTCGGACTGTCACGGCTTTGGTTTCCGTGACGACGACAAGGGCAAGGGGCGTGGACGCGGCAAAGGCGGGGATCGCGGCAAGGATGATGACGACCAGCTCAAGTCGGTCCTCTTGAAGGAACTGCTGCACGACGCATGAAACTGCCGTACGTAGCTGTGACTTGCGCGCTGAGCGTGACAAGTGCTGTTGCGCAGACCCAAGAGGTGCGCGTCGAGTGCAAGGTCACGCAGGTCACCTCGGGCTCGATCTACATCGATGCCGGACGCGACCAAGGCTTGATGGCCGGTGATCGCGTGGTGTTCCTGGACGCGAATGGCGTGACAAGCGAAGGTCTTGTGCGCAGCACTTCCAAAGCTAGTGCGCGCGTCGAGCTGTTGCCTGGCTCGCCCAGCGTGGAGCGTAACGCACGCGCCGAAGTGCGCATTCCCGCTGAGCGCGCGCCCAAGACGGATGGCCTGCCTCCGCACCCGGGCTGGACGCAGCCTCAAGAAGGCTGGGCGGCCGACAAGCCCTTGCTGGCACCCGTGACCGGACTCAAGCCGGGAGAGCGCGAGAGTGTATGGACAGGACGGCTGTGGAGCCGTTTTGACACCGACCTTTCCACCAGCACAGACGCTGGCGATTCGACCTACAACTACTTTGCAGTCGGTGGTGATGCCAGCTTGCGCAACCCCTTCGGCCAAGGAGGCAGCCTGCGCATCGATGCCGAGGCGATCGCCAAGCTACGGGACACAGGCGCGGACAACGAGTCTGAGTCGTACCTCTCGATCGATCGCCTGTACTACGAGTTTGGCGGCACTCGCGAGGAACCGACCCGTTGGCAGATGGGTCGCTTCTACTCGGGTGTCATGCCGCAACTGGGCGTCTTGGACGGCGTGGAGTACAGCCATCGCAGCGGCAGCGATGTGGCCGGTGCCAGCTTGGGCTGGTTGCCCGAGCCGACAAGTGAACGCGACAGCTTTGTCGATCTGGCCGCCAATGTGTTCTGGAAGCAC
Organism: uncultured Planctomycetota bacterium; assembly: GCA_903829565.1. Classification (GTDB taxonomy): domain Bacteria; phylum Planctomycetota; class UBA1135; order UBA1135; genus SXXH01. Next base: position 912 of record CAIKQM010000050.1, on the reverse strand, counting down.
GAGTTCGACGAGCAGCGTCGCAGCACGCTGGGTCTTGCGCTGCAACAGACGCTGCATGACGGCACCAAAGACCGCAGCTTGATCTTGGCCGATGGCGAGACACGTATCGGAGAGGACCTGACTCTGCGCGGTTCGCTGTGGATCGACTTGTACGACGGAGACGATGACCTCAAAGACTCCAGCTGGGAGCTGTCCGAGCTGCGCTTGTCGGCGCTGTATCGCCGCAGCGTCGACGATGGCATGGGCTTGAGCTACGCGCGCATCCTGTGGCCGCAACTCCTGCGCAACGAGTATGCACCCGTCAGCAATGATCTCGTGCAGGACGGCGAGCTGAACCGTGTGAGCGCGTGGGCGTGGCAACAGTGGAACACGACTTGGCGCACCGATGAACGCCTCGACAGCTGGTCGGACCAAGATGACTCCGGCGTGAGCTGGGAATTCGAAACGAGCGCGCAAGACTGGGTCTGGGATGCAGGACGAGTCGCGTTGGCCCTGACCTACGCTGATGGCAGCTACAGCAGCGGCCCCGGTGTGCGCGTGAGTGCGGACAAGCAGTACGACGAGGTGTATGCCTCCGTCGGCTGGACTTGGTCTCAGTACGAAGAGAAAGACTGGACCGACGACGACAATCCCTTTGCCCAACACATGCTGCATGGGTCCGTGGATTGGAGCCTTTCGGAAGCATGGGACCTGTCGTTGCGCGCTGACCGGCGCTTCGATGATGTGGTGGATGTCTGGTCATTCGGCGCCATGCTTTCGACACGCTTCTAAGAGGACCACCATGTCACAGCAACGCACTCATCTCTCGTTCTTGCTGCTGGCTTCGGCCTTTGCGCTCTCGGCGGGCTTCTCGTCCAAGGACCCGGTCGAGCTGGCGAACTTCTTCCGCGACCAGGCGATCGTCGTCGGGCT
>CAIKQM010000049.1 GCA_903829565.1 uncultured Planctomycetota bacterium | reverse complement strand
GAACTTCTGCTGCGGCAAGCGCGTGTAGGGCAACTGCAGCGGAGCCACGGCCACGCCGTCAGCGACGCAGGCCCCCAGCATCAAGTTCTGACGGTCCACTCCGAGGAAACAATCCTCGCGACGCTTGGGTGAGAGCGATTCCCAACCGCGCGTTTCCTTGGAGTCCCAGAGCACATCGCCAGTCCACGACGACAAGGCCAGCAAACGCAGGCCCGTGTTGATCAGCAAGCTGTCGCCAGCGACTGTCGGCCACAAGGCATCGTTGCGCGTGGCGCGCACCAGCGGATCGCTTTGTGCTGAAGCGATGCGGCGTGCAGCACCTGCGCCACCTGCATCGGCGCTAGGTGTAGGACCGAGCGCCTTGCCTTCGCCTACCAAAGCCGCACCGCGTGCGGGCCAATCGTCGTCGGTGTAGGCGCCGAGCCATGTGATGATCTCTGCACAACGCGCTTGCAAACCGGCTTGGCTCTCAGCCATTTGGCTAGCAATGCGCCAGTCATCCGCTGTACGCGGGCCACGCGTAGTCAAGTTGAGTAGACCGACCGCGCGCGACCACGCATCGTGGGCGCTGGTGAGATCACCGCGTTCCCAGGCCAGATCACCAGCCGCGAAAGCTGCTTGCACCGCGGACTTGCACAGCGGCCAGCGCGCAGCAACGGTCAAAAGACCAGCTTCATCCTGTGCAGCCAGCGCACCGGCGTAGAGGCGAGCAGCCTGCGGCTCGTAGCGCAACTGATAGGCATCACGAGCAGACTTTGGCAGTGCCAGCAACTTGGCGCGCGCGGAAGGAGCCGCGCCGGCGTGCACCAGCTGCTGGGATTCAGAACCGCGCGCGTCGCGAATCAGTGCACCGGCCAGCACGGTAGCACTTTCCTGCTCCAGCATGCGCTGCCACAAAGCCACGGCATCACTCCAGCGACCCGCTGTCGCGTGTGCTTCCGCGGCAGCCCAGTCAGCTTGGACCGCACGCACATCAGGAATGGAGAAGCTGCGTGTGACGAACTCTTGTTCCTCCGCCGCATCTTGGCCTGTCAAGTTGTCTTGACGGGCTTCTGTGCTGCTGCTGAGCGCATGCGCCAGCACTACAGAGGTCAGCAGCAGGTGATGCAGCGTCGGGTGCACGGGGTAGCTCCTAGACCAAGTCCGAGCGTTTGCGCAGGATCCACTCTGCGCCTAGGAACAGTAGGGCCAGCACCAGCGTCCACACGCTGTCCCATGCGTCTTCCAATTCGGCGGACAGAGCCTCGCGGCGTTCTTCACCGCCCGGGAACTCACTCGCTAGGTCCGCCGCCTGTGCAGCGGCCACATGCCGCCCACCGCTGTCGCGCGACAGCATCTGCAAGGCCGCAGGATCCGGCGTGGGATCCTGATTCTCGCGCGAGGGGATGCGCACCTCGAACTCCGTCGAGGCCGTGCGGCGGCCTTCTTCTTCCATCCAAACGGAATGCAAGCCGGGTTGCTCGGGCTCGAAGGAAGCACGGAACACACCGGGGCGTCCGTCCACCTTGGGCAGGTCCAAATCCACCACAGAGCCATCGGGCCGCTGCATGCGCGCGCTGGTCTTGGCGGCCTCACTAGGACGGAAGTCCGCGTCCAAGACCCGCGCTTCCACAACGGCGCGTTCGTCGAGATCGAAGCTCGACTCCAAGGCATCCAACTGCACGCGTCGATCACCCGACTTGAGGCGGCCGAGCGCGACCCAACGGATCGCGTTGCGCCAGAAGCGCTCGTGGAAGCGATCGCCAAAGCGGAAGCGCCAACCCCAGGTCGAGTCCACGGCTAGGAACAGCGTGCGTCCGGCGGGGAAGTGGCCTGCAATCACCAAGGGCAAGCGCCCATCGCGATTCGCAGCGGTCGGGTGGCGGAGCACGACTTCGCTACCCGGCTTGGCGCGCACCACCGGCGAGTACCAATAGAAGCCGCGCAAGCCGCCTTCGTCTTCCCACAGCGCACGGTTCTGTTCGGCATCGGGCAAGAGCCGAGCGATCGGGTGAGGCGCCAGCGGATCCTCCAGACGCGGCCGGAACTCGACGCTGCCATCGCCATCGAACTGCGTAGCACCGGTGGGATCCACAACGACGGGCAGCAACTCTTCCAGTGCAGTGCCCGCATACGCACGCGGCGCATCATTCTCACCGGCTTGCAAGATCAAGCCACCGCCGCGCTCGACGAACTCGCGCAACGAGCTGAGGAACTCTTCACAGCGCGCCGGGTCAGCAGAGATCTCGTAAGGGTTCACATCGCCCAAGATGACGACGTCATAGCCTTCCATCAGCTCGCGGCGTGAGGTCGGCACCGTCTTCAACGGCGGGATACCGCGCGTGCTTTCCTGCGGGAAATCGCTGGTGGCTGACATCAACCAACACTGCACCACCAGGTTGGCATCGCTGCGCAACAACAGATTCTTGAGGTAACGATACTCCCAGCGCGGGTACGCATCGATGTACAGCACGCGCAGCTTCTCCGGAGCGACGCGCACTCCGATGGCTACGGCATTGTCATCGCGCAGTGTCTCTTTCGGCAGAGGGGCCACCGAAGCGCGGAAGCGACGCTCGCGGCGCTGGCTGTCACCTTCGGTTGACGGCGCAATCAAGGTGGTGCGCACGCCGGAGTCCGAAGCCATGGCCTTCTCTTCGTAGACGACGCGCGCGCCTTCCTTGTCGAGTTCTTCCAGCACCACGCGCACTTCACGCGGTTCGCGTGCGCCAGCCAGACGCACACGCACGACGATGCCCACCTCGTCGCCTTCGAGCACGCTGGAGGGGGCCTCGACGAGTTGCAGCACGAGGTTCTCTTCCACGCGCGCATCACCCATCACCACGGTGTGAACCGGGATGTTGAGTTGCTTGGCTGCGCGTGCGACTTCGCTGACCGCGGCACCACCGTTGGAGCGACCATCCGACAGCACCACGATGTCGGTCACATGGCGACCGCGGTGTGTGCTCAGTGCTTGTTGCACTGCATCGCCCAAGTGTGTCGCACGACCACGGCCATCCAACGCGTCACGGTTGGCTAACGGTTCCAGTCCTTCGGCGAAGCGGAATTCACGCAGCGCGTAATCACCTTGTGCCAGCAGCGGCTGCAACTCTTGCGTGAGTACGCCGCGCGCCACCGCAGTACGCGTAGTGGCGCTGCCGGCGTACTTGGCCAAACGCGCACGGTTGGCGCCTTCGCCGCTCACGCCGTCTTCGCGCCGCATGGAGGCCGAGTCATCGACCAGCACGAGCACTTCGGCTTGGCGCACATCTTCGCGGCGCTCGACCCACACAGGGCGCGCGAGTACCGCGGCCAGCAAGAGCAACGCCGCTGCTCGCAGCGCGGCCAACGTGATGCGGCGTGCACGCGCTAGCGGTGCGCGTGCATACCCAATCCACGCGACGAGCGCGACCAACGGCAGGACCACGAGCACGGTCACCCAAGCCGGCGGCAAGTCCAGCAACTTGAACTCCGCGCGCACCGCTTCAGGGGCTGCTTGTACGCACAGTGCGAGCCACAGCATCATGTGTCCCACCTCATGCGCTTCTCCTGTGTCCAATCCATGCGGCCCACAACGACTCGATGACCAAGGCCGCTAGCACGGCCAGCGCGAAGGCTCGCCACAACTCACCTTGACGCGTGGTGTCGTTGTCGTTGGTGTCGTCGGCACGCGGTGCTTGCGCGGATTGCAAGACCGGGTGCAAGGCGGTCAAGGCCGTGCTGTCGATGCGCCGCAGATCGCTTTCGCGCGGGTCCAAACCGATCGCGAACGCCAATGGGGCTTGGCCTTCGATCTCGATGCGGTAGGCACCGGCCCGATCGGTGAGTGTGGTGGGAATAGGCGGCAAGCTCCAGCGGCCACCTTGTTGGATCGCTTCGCCATCCAGCGGTTTGCGCGCCCCTGCAGGCGTGATCACAAGTGCTTGGCGCGGATACTGTGCGGTCGTGCCACGCCAGACGCTGTTCGGCGGCAAGGACAAGGGTGCAGGTGCCGGCGAACCTGCATCGCGCAACCACTCCCACGCTAGGGGCACCAGCGTGGCAGGGGACTCGGGCAAGCGCGTCCACGCCGGGCCGATGGTCGTGGCCCACCACCACACGCGTCCGCGTCCATGTTCGCGCTCGACGAACAGCGGTGCAGCGCGGTCGTCATCCAAAGATGCCAGCACGCGCGCGCCATCCAGCGGCTTGGAGGCGATCCAGCCGTAGACTGGGATCTCGGCAAACAAAGGCGCGAAGCGTTCGTCGGCAAAGAACGCGAGGGCCGGATGGCGTGCATCAAAGCTGCGCGGGCGTGACCAACGGCCTTCACGCGTACGCAGGCCATCGAACTCCAACAGCTCGACAGGCATGAGCTTGCGACCCGCCTCGCCCATGCGCTGGTTCCAAGCGCGCGGATCCACACGGTCACCGGCCGAGACGATGAGCGACACGCCGTTGGTGACCGCCTTATCCAGCTTCTCGGCGACGCTGGGCGCCGGCGCTTCGCAATCGGCGAGCCAGATCACATCATGCTTTGTCAAATCTACTTCACTGGAGCCCAGGTCCGCCGGCGTGATTTCCACGACCTCGAAAGGGGCCTGCAGGGCCAGCGCCCCGTCTTCGACTGCAGGCACCAGCACCGTGCGCAAGTACCCGAGTTCATCCTCCTCGATGCGCGTAGCTTGGTTGCCGTTCACCAAGAGCACGCGCACAGCAGCCGGCACATCGACCACGATGGCGCGTTCATCATCGCGCGGCAGGCGATCGCCAGCTTCGAGCTTGGCTTCGACCACATGCAAGCCGCCGCTGCCGAAGGACAACACAAAGACCGCTTCGGTGCTGCTGCGTGCGGGCACATCGATGGTCTGCAGCGGCCGGCGCTGACCGTCCACCGACAACGCCACCCGCACACCGCGTGCATCACGATCGCCATCGTTGCGCACCGTGGCGCGCAACTCTACGGGCGCATCGGGCGCCGACGGGCGTTCCAGCGGTTCGAGTGCGGCCAAGCTGACATTCGGTGGCACAGGCTCCACGCCAGCCATGTCCTCGACAATGACTTTGACCTTGAGCTCTTTCAGGCCGTCCAGAACTTCGTACAAGCTGCGCTCGCCCGGTGCGGCTTGCGCGTTGGCCGCGGTGCGCTCGTCCGCTTCAGCACCGCGCAAGTAGACGCTCTCTTGCAGGTCCGTCAACACATGCACATCCAGCTGCGCGCCCGCATTGGAGGCATCGTTGCGGGCGTGCTCCAGCACGTCATACAGCGCCGCAGCTAAGTCGATGACCTCATCCGTGGGCTCGGCCAGGCTGTCGAGCAAGCTGCGTGCTTGTTCGGGAGTGGTGGTCGACAGCAAGCGCGGTGTGGCCGCAGCGGCGATCAAACGCACGCGGTCGCCACGCGCAGGATCCGCTTCGCGCGCCAAGGTGCGCGCGCGCTCGAGTGCCGCTTCCCACGCTGTACGCGTCCCTGCCGCTTGGCCCATGGAAGCCGAGCTGTCCACCACGATGACCAACTCGCGCCGCGCTTCCGTCAAGCCAGCCAGCGGACTGGCCTCACCCGTGAACGGGCGTGCGAGGGCAAAGGCCAAGAATCCCACGGCGAGAGCGCGCAAGAGCAGCAACAACCACTCTTCGAACTGCACACGCCGGCGTGTCTTGCGCCAGGCTGCTTCCACAAAGCGCATCGCAGCCCATGGCAGGGGACGATGGTTGCGGCGATTCAACAAGTGGATCGCGATGGGGACCGCTGCTGCCAGCAAGCCAAACAACAGCGCCGGGTTGGCAAAGCCGCCGAAGAGGTTCATCGTCCACGACCTCCGCTGCGGATGCGCGCCGTGCGGGCGGCGAGCCAGGCTGACAGGACCACCTCGACACCACGGTCGGTGCGCAGTTGCACCACTTCGGCACGCAAGGCGCGCGCCTCGCGCGCCAGAGCTTCTCCATGAGCCTTCACTTCCGCGAGGTAGGCATCACGCAGCGCGCGCGGATCGACCTTCACACGACCGGCACCTTCCAAACCATCCAGTCGCAACAAGCCGTCGAATTGGAAGTCCAGTTCGCGTGGATCGACCACTTGGAACAGGATCAGGTCGTGGCCTCCGGCCGCCAAGCGTCGCAAGCCGGCTCCAATCTGCGCGGGATCATCGTAGAAGTCGGAGAACACGCACACGACTCCTTTGCCCTTCTGGCGCAGCTTGGGCGCGATCCACTCGAGGACCGTGCCAATCTTCGTGCCACCACCTGCGGCGGAACGCTCCAGTGTGTTCCAGATCGAGGCGCGCTGACCGGCACCACTCTTGGGCGCGATCTTGTCGTGCGCTGCTTCATCGAACAGCACCAAACCGGCGACATCGCCTTGCAAAAGCACCAAGTGCGCCAAGGAGGCCGCACACCAGCGCGCGTAGTCGTACTTGGTCCAGGCTTGCGAGCCATAGACCATCGACTCGCTGCGATCGACCAGCACATGACAGGCCAGTTCGGTCTCTTCCACGAACTGCTTGACGACGAGGCGATCGTTGCGCGCATAGACCTTCCAGTCCACGCGGCGCAGCTCGTCGCCCAGCACATACGGACGGTGCTGCGCGAACTCGACTGACGAGCCCAAGCGTCCCGAACGGTGGCCGCCGGTCATGAAACCGTCCACGACCGAGCGCGCCACGAGCTCAAGGCTCGACAAGCGATCGAGTACTGCGGGATCTAGGCTCTGGAGGCCTTGGGCCATGTGGATGGTGTCAGCTTTGCTTGACGCCCGGCACGCCCAGGCCGACCTTGCCGCCAGCATCGATCTCTTGCAGCAAGCGATCGATGACGATGTCGGAGGTGATGCCTTCGGCTTGTGCGGAGTAGTTCGTCACGATGCGGTGACGCAGCACGGGGTGTACAACGGCCTTGACATCTTCGATGGCCACATGTGTGCGACCAGCCAGCGCAGCGTGCGCCTTGGCGCCCAAGATCAGGAACTGGCTGGCGCGCGGGCCCGCGCCCCAGCTGACCCATTGCTGCACGAAGGGCAGGGGCTGCGTGCCGCCGACGCGCGTGCCGCGCGACAAAGCCAGCACATAGTCGTAGACATGGTCCGCGACGGGGATGGCGCGAATCGCATCTTGCAGCTGCTTGAGCTCGGCCGCGCCCACCACGGCGCGCGGTGTTTCCATGGCGCCACCGGTGGTGCGGCGCAGAATCTCGCGTTCCTCATCCAAGGTGGGGTAGCCCACTTGGATCAAGAACATGAAGCGGTCGAGCTGCGCTTCCGGCAGCGGATAGGTGCCTTCCTGCTCGATCGGGTTCTGCGTCGCGAGCACGAAGAACGGATCCGGCAGTTCATGGCGCACACCTGCGCTGGTGACTTGGCGCTCGACCATCGCCTCGAGCAGCGCCGCCTGTGTCTTCGGCGGCGTGCGGTTGATTTCATCGGCCAGCACCACATTGGCGAACAGCGGGCCCGGCACGAAGCGGAACTCACGCGCCCCCGTGGTGCCATCGATCTGCAAGATCTCGGTGCCCGTGATGTCGGAGGGCATCAAGTCAGGCGTGAACTGGATGCGTGCGAAGCGCAAGTCCAGCGTTTTTGACAGGCTCGAGATGAGCAGCGTCTTCGCCAGTCCCGGTACACCCACCAGCAAGGCATGGCCACGCGTCAAGATAGCCAGCAGGATCTGATCGATCACCTGGTCTTGACCGACGATGGCACGGTGCAGTTCAGTCTTCATCTGCGCGTGGACTTCGCGCAGACGCTGGAGGGATGCTTCGCTCATGGGCTATCGATCGGGGGCTGTCGTTCGGTGGGGTAGTCGAGGATCGCAGCGGCCGCGTTCGACCGTGCTGGTGTATTGAATCCCTTGGGCGACCGGGGCGGGGGATTTACCGCGCAAACCCGTGCAAGGGTTGTGCGAAGCAGCACGTCTCCCCAATCCTAGTCCCTGAAACGCCTTGCGGAAGCGTTAGCGTGCGATCCGGAGCAGGCTTTGGGAGCGCAACAGCCAACTGGCGCG
>CAIKQM010000048.1 GCA_903829565.1 uncultured Planctomycetota bacterium | reverse complement strand
TCAAGGTGTGGCCTGCTGGGATCCTCCACCGCGGCCCCTATTATCCCCCCCAGCCCGCTCGGCTACAGCCCAAAATGCGGAGCTGGGGCATACAACCCGAGCACCCCTCCGCGGCGCGCCCCGGTGGCTCCAGGGTGCGTCGAGGGCAGCCCGGCCACATGGCGCGCGGCCAGGAGCGCAAACAACAGTCCTTCGCGGGCGCGGGCGGTGGTGCCGACCTGTTCGGCCGCGCAGACAGCGCCACAGTGCCGCTCTAAAGCGCGCATCAGCGCGGGATTGAGAGCGCCGCCCCCCGCCACCACCAGTGGTCCCGGCCGCGCACCGCCAGGTTGTACGCCGCCGTACCGGGCAAGGGCCTCACCCACCGTCAGAGCCACCAACTCGACCGCTGTGGCCAGCAGATCCGCCGGCGACAGGCTGTGACGCACAGGCTCGAGCAGCGACAGGACCCACGCACGCGAGAATGTGTCGCGGCCCGTGCTTTTCGGAGGCACAACGGCGAAGTACGGGTGCGAAGCCCAGCTACGCAACAACTCTGCCTGCACGCGGCCGCTGAGCGCGCACGCACCATCCTCGTCGCACGCCCGCCCTAAGAGCTCGCGTGCCAGCGTGTCGAGAATGCAGTTCGCCGGACCCACATCAAAGGCCAAGAGCTCATCCGTTCGCGCACCCAACAGCGTCAGATTCGCAATGCCGCCCAAGTTGAGGATGGCCGCTGGACGCGGTAGCTGCGGGAACAAAAGGTGATCGACGAGCGCCACCAATGGCGCGCCTTCTCCACCTGCGGCCAAGTCCGCCCAACGAAAATCGCCCACCACCGCGCGCTGTGTGCAAGCCGCCAAAGTGGATAGGTCCCCTAACTGCAACGTCGCGCGCTGGCCCTGTGCGCCGCGCCACAGTGCATGACCATCGTGGTGCCAGACGGTTTGACCGTGACTGCCCACCAAGTCCACACGCACGTTGTGCAGTGCTTCTACGCGTTGCAACGCGTGAGCGAACACCTGCGCGATGTCCCGGTGCGCGCAAGCAATCGCGCCCAACCACGCGGCACTGTGCTGTTCCGTCGCGCGGCCCTCGATCCACGACAACAGCACTTGTCGCAACGCTCCACCACCCGGCAGGTCCTCGTAGGCCACCGTCTGGCTCGCCACGAGCTCAGGCGGCAGCAGATCCGCACCATCCGGCGCCAAGCGCACGCGGCACAGGACCACATCCACACCATCGCACGAGGTGCCAGATAAGAGACCTGCAACCAGCACCCCCGAGGGTGTGGCGAGCTGCGTGGCCCAGGTAGTCCGTGCCGGTGTCGTCGTGGCAAGCATGCCGCGAGGATAGGATGCCGGCATGAGCAAGTCCTCGGCTCGCGAGCGGATTCTGGTGGTGGATGACGATGCGGACATCCGTCTGGCCATGGAAATGAGCCTGACCTACCACGGGTATGAGGTGCTGGTCGCCAAGGATGGCGAGGAGGCGTTGGCGCGCTTGGCGAAGGAACGCGATGCCGGAGCGTCTCCCGCGCTGGTGATCACGGATCTCAAGATGCCGCGCCTCGATGGCATGGGGCTGCTCGAGCGCTTGCAAGGCTCGGGCTTACCGGTGGTCGTTGTGTCGGGTCATGGCGATGTGGCCACGGCGGTCGAGGCAGTCAAAAAAGGTGCCTCCAATTTTTTGGAAAAACCGCTCGATGAACAGCGCGTCATGGTCACCGTGCGCGCGGCATTGCGTGAGCGGCGCCTCGCGGAAGAGAACACGCGCTTGCGTGCCAAGCTGGCGGGAGCAGTGGAACTCGGCGGCAGTTCGCCGCTCATGAAGCGCCTCGCGGCGCAAGTCAGTCAAGCCGCGCGCAGCGACTCGTCGGTGTTGATCACAGGCGAAAACGGTGCAGGCAAAGAAGTCGTTGCACGCGCGCTGCATGCAGCCTCACCGCGCGCGGACGGACCCTTCGTCGTTGTCAACTGCGCGGCGATCCCCGAAGACCTCGTGGAAAGTGAACTGTACGGTCACGAGAAAGGTGCCTACACCGGCGCGCATGAGCGGCGCATGGGACACTTCGAAGCAGCGGATGAAGGCACGCTGTTCTTGGATGAAATCGGTGACATGCCTCTCGCCGCGCAGGCCAAGTTGCTGCGCTCGTTGGAGCGGCGCGAAATCGTGCGCGTCGGCGGAGTGCAGCCCATCAGCGTCGACATTCGCGTGCTCGCGGCGACGAATGCTGATCTGGAAGCAGCGGTGCAGTCCGGCGCATTCCGCATGGACTTGTACTATCGCTTAGCCGTGGTGCCGTTGCGTGTGCCGCCGTTGCGCGAGCGCCCCGAAGACGTGCCGCAACTGGCGCAGCGTTTTCTGGCGCAGGTGGCCGCGCGCGACGGTCGCAGACCACAAGCACTCGATGAGAGTGCCTTGGCTTTCTTGGCCGAACAAACGTGGCCTGGCAATGTGCGTCAACTGAAGAACTTGCTCGAAGCCGCCACGGTGTTGTGCGATGCGCCGGTGTTGTCGCGCAGTGATCTTGAGGACATCACAGCTACACAAGCCACGCGCAAACATACTGGACAACACGCCAGCACGCCGGGTGCAGAGGCCGCGTATGCAGCGACCACCTTTGAAGAGTTCAAAGATCTGTCAGAGAAGGAATACCTGCGCCGCAAGTTGGCCGAGAACGAAGGCAATGTGAAGCGCACAGCCGAACGCCTCGCGATGCAGCGCAGTCACTTGTACAAGAAGATCGAGCGCCACGGCTTGCGCTGATAGCCACGCACCAAAAGCCAACGCGGCGCGCAGTCCATTACGGACCACGCGCCGCGTTGCGCTTCACTCGTCGAGTGCGATCAGGGCAGCTTGAGCTTCATGCCGACCTTGATGGCCTCAGGCTTCGCCAAGCCGTTGAGTTGCTGGATCTCTTTCCAGCGCGAACCATCGCCCAGCTCCTTCTTGGCGATCGTCCACAACGACTCACCGCTCTTGACCACGTGCACTTTGCCGCCGGTCGTCTTCGCAGCGGCCGTCTTCGTGTTCGAGGCAGCAGCCTTCGTCTCCTTCTTCGCCGGCTTGGCCACCGGCTGCTCGACTACGGGTGCAGCTTGCGGTTCCACATCAGCGATCGTGCCATTGCCTTCAGCGGCGGGCGGCACGGACGCATCGGCGTACACCGGCACCATGATGCGATCACCAGGCTGCAAGTCTTCACGACCAGCATTGGCATCACGCAACAGCGTCAACAACTTCCAGTCGCCGTAGTACGTGTTCGACACGAGACGATACGAATCGCCTTCGCGCCAGGTGTACAGCTTGAAGTTCGGCAGCACCGAATCTTCGAGGCCGTCCATCGTCTTCAAGATCGAACCGGCAGGCATTTGCTCCTGCGGTGCAACTTTCGACGTGTCAACTGCATTTGACAACGTGCCGACATTGACCGGCGGTGTCGGCAGCATGTCGCCCTTGGCGACGGCGGAGTGCTGATCCATCGGAGCCTGCGCGGTCATCGGCTGAGGATTGCCCCCAGCATCAACAACTGCGGGATCATCCATCGTGACGGACACGACCAGAATGAGGGCCACGAGGAAGAGGACCGAGAGGACGACGAGTTTTTCGACCTTTCCCATTTGGGTGTCCCCGAGGCGGCGCGGACCGTCGGGGCGTGAGCGTAAGCGCTTCTTGGAGAGGAGTGTGTCTTGCCCTCAACGACATGCTGAGGACGCTTGCCTTATCTGAACTGTTACAAGGCAAGTCAATAGGGCAATCTTCCTAACCCCCTACCAGTGCTCGTGGTTGGAGGTGCTCCTCACGCGCTCGGCGGTAGCCCCTCGACGACCTCTCGGGTGGTTCCAGAGCTACGCCCTAGGTACAACAAACACCCTCAGTCCATGGCGTCCTCCTCCCCCTCGACTGCGACCTCGACCAGCCTGCGGTGGCTGGTCCTCGCCACACTCGTGCTCCAGCTGTGGGCCGTGTCGCGCATCGAGGGTTACCAGATCGCAGACTCGGTCGAGTTCATGGAGCGCGCGCGTGCCTTCGTGCGCGGCGAAGAAGTGGTCGACGCCTCGGTCATCCGTCCGTTCGGCTTCTCCTTCCTGTTGGTGCCCTTCTTCGCCGTAGCCGATTGGCTGGGACTCGCTGACCAGCGCATGGCCATGCCGGCAATCGTGGGCTTGCAGATGCTGCTCGGCGTGCTCTTGGTGGTGGTGACCACGCGCGTCGGTACGCGCCTCGGCACACCGACCATCGGCGTGGTGGCTGGTGCGCTGGTAGCTGCCAACCCCGTCTTTCTGCAGTACTCCACGCAGCCGGTCTCCGGGCTCGCTGCAGGGGTTTGCGTAGGCCTCGCCTTGGATCGCTTGCTGCGCGCACAGGCCCGTGACCCGCTGTGGGCCGGACTGTGGCTCTCTGCGGCGTTCGTGATGGCCTACCAGACCTTGTTGGTGGTCTTCGCCGTCGTCTTCGTGCTGCTGCTCCTCCGCGGCTGGCGACGGCGCAGCGAGTTGCTGTGGGTGCTGGCCGGCTTGACAGTCGGCCTGTTGGCCCAGTCCCTCATGGACTGGATCATGTACGGCAGCTTCGGCGGCAGCTTGATCAACTACCTCGCGGCGAACGTAGGCAGCACGATCGTCAGCAACCTCTACCGCCTGTACTTGCTCGTGGGTTGGGAGCCGCTCAAGGCTTTGGCTGCGTATGTGTACGACATCGAGCAAGGGCTGCTCGGTCGCGGCGAATGGGTCCCCTCCGGCACACCGGAGGCGCGCGCGCTGATGAGCCCGTGGTTCTATGTCCACGAGCTGCCCCACATGCTGGTTTGGCCGGCCATTGGCGCGCTGGCACTGGCGCTGCCGCGCTTGCTGTGGAGCCGCAGCCGCGCGGCGTGGCTCTTGGCCTTGGTGTTCGCCATCAATGTGTACGTGATGAGCCACAAGGGTTCGAAGGACTTCCGCTTGTGGTTGCCGCTCCTGCCGCTGATGGCACCGCTGGCGGCGTGGGGTGTGGAGTGGTTGTGGCAAGTGCTGCCCAGCCCGCGCGGTGTGCGCTTGCTGCGCGCGGGGTTCCTGACCGCAGTGTTGGTGCTGTCGCTGCACGAGCTGCAAGCGTTGAACACACGCAAGTACTCGGGCTACTTGCGCGCCATGGAATGGCTGGATGCCTTCGCCGCCTCGCGGCCGGCAGGTGCGCTGTCACCGCATGATCCGGGTCAAGGTCAGGCTGCTGGAACAGCAGGAGCTGGTGCGGGAACCTTGGCCGTGGCGAGCGCCTACAACTGGGCTGTCTTCTTGCGCCATTCGCCGCGTGTGCACTTGGTCAAGTTGCCCGCGCAGATGAACATGTGGAAGCAATACCCCCGGCGCGAGAACGGCCGCGTGCGCGAGCACGAGGAGATCCTCGCCACGCTGGAGGAGTGCGATGCGCTGATCCTGCACATGGGCGTGCTGGCGCAAGATGCGCGCTTGGGTGCGCACATCGCACGCGACTTTGATGCCGCAGCCGCCTTCTGGGACCAAAGTGTGTACGAAGAGCTGGGCGCTGTGCTGGTGTTCGTGCGCAGGGACCTGTGGCGCGGTGGGCGCTTGGTCGAGCGCACCGAACCCGCTCGTGCGGCGGAACGGTTGGCTCAGCTGAGTCTGCGTGGCACTGCCATGGACTTCGTGTCGCGCGACGGCACGGAGCGCGTGCGCTTCCACGGCTTTGAAGTGCAACAGTTGGCGGCTCAGGACCTGTGGTGGATCACCTACCACTGGACGCCACTCACGCCTCTGTCGCGCGATTGGACGATCGTCGATCGCTTGAGCGATCCCGAAGAGCGCGAAGGTTGGCAGAACGACCACCACCTGACGGCGGGCCGTGTGCCGCGCGCGGAGTTCGTACCTGGTGAGCTGTTGTCAGAGGGCTTCCTCTTGGCGCCGGCTCATGCGCCCTTTGAGCGTGGCGTGCAGCCGCGCTACTTGGGAGGACCGTGGCGCGGGGGCGACCTGTTGCCGTTGAGCTTGTGGCTGGGTGTGCGCGAGCTGGCCCCGGGTTCCGAGGGCAGCGCCGCGGTGGTGCTCGACACCCTCAGCCCGGCACCCGTGGCGGGCTCGGCCTGGACACCGCCCGCGGAAGGCGAGCGCGCCGGCAGCTCGGGGACGCGTTGGACACTCGACGGCCTGATCCATGCAGGCTCGATCCTGCTGCCGACGCGCCCGGATGCGCGCCTGAGCGCGGACGATCAGTGGCGCATGCAACGCTAGTGCAGCCTGAGCGTTGCAAGCTCTTCCCTGCTATCCCTTGAGCAGGCCTTGGTGCTCCCCTATGCTCCTGTTCCATGCACGCACGCATGGCAGGCCGCTCGCTCTCGCGCCACACCGTCACACGCTGGCTTCTGCCGCTGACGCTGGCCCTCTCTGCGGTCGTCGTCCCTGTTGCGCTGCCGGGTTGCTCTGGCCCCAGCCAAAGCGGGTCGGACTCCGCCAACACGGCGCAACCCCGTGCCTTGCGTGTGCGTTGGCGCATCTACTCTTCGAACCAGAATCTGTGCTTGGCGAGCCAAGGTGCGCAAGACCGCACCGAGACGTACTCGAAGGCTGTGCCCATCGATGCGGCTGGCACCAAGATCGCGCCGGATGAAGTGGTGGCGGCCATGATCGAGTTCCTCGATGACAACGGCCCCAAGTTCATCGCCGGCACGGCCCCCACGACAGGTGGAGCGTACACGCAGTCCATCGAGATCGAAGCAGCGGGCGCAACGCGCTACATCGCCGTGGGCAAGGGCTCGCCGCTCGACGACCAAAAGCGCTTCCAGGAATGCTGGAAGGCCTTCGCCAGCGTCTACAACCAGACCTACCAACTGCAAACCGTCGAAGAAGCTCCCGATTGGCAGAGCCAGAACGATGTGTTGCGCGCGCAGAAGGCTCGCAGGACGCAGTGATGAGTGTCCAGTCGTTTGGACAGAGCGCGCCAGTGCGTGCAGTAGCCATCGTGCCTGCACGGTTGGCGAGCACGCGCTTGCCGGAGAAGCTGCTCTTGGCAGAGACGGGCACGGCGCTGTTGGTTCATACCCTGCAGAATGCACAGGCCAGCGGGGCGTTTGCGTCGGTGGTGGCAGCGTGTGATGACGAGCGCTTGGCAGGCGTGGTGCGCGCGGCAGGCTTCGAGGCCATCGCCACACGCATCGATCACCCCAGCGGCAGCGACCGCATTCGCGAAGCATGGGACAAGCTCGCTGCACGCGGACTGCAGGCAGAGGTCGTGGTCGGACTGCAAGGTGACGAGCCGGAGCTGGCCCACGACGATGTGCGCGCACTGTTGCAGGCCTTCCACTCACATGAGGTGGAAGCAGCCACCTTATGCTGTCCGCTGACCGGGGCTGACGACGCACACTCACCCAGTGTGGTCAAGGTCGTACGGTCCGCCGCGGGTGATGCGTTGTACTTCTCGCGTGCAGCCATCCCCGCAGGCAGCCATGGCAGCACCGCGCCGCAGCGTTTGCGGCATGTGGGTGTGTATGCCTGGCGCCCGACGGCGCTGGCACGCTTTGTCACACTGCCCCGCGGTGTGCTGGAACAAGTAGAGAACTTGGAACAACTGCGTTGGTTGGAACACGGTGGTCGCATGCGCGTGGTGAATGGCACGCGCGGTCCACGCGGTGTCGACTTGCGCGACGACTACGAGGCCTTTGTGCAGCGCTGGCGCGCACGCACACTAGAGAGCAGCGCGAACTAGCATCCACATGACGAAACACATCTTCATCACCGGCGGAGTCGTGTCGAGCCTTGGCAAAGGCCTCACTTCAGCAGCGATCGGCATGATCCTCGAGCGGCGTGGCTTGAAGGTCTCGATGCAGAAGCTCGACCCGTACATCAATGTCGACCCGGGCACGATGAGCCCGTTCCAACACGGGGAAGTCTATGTCACCGATGATGGCGCGGAGACGGACCTCGACTTGGGTCACTACGAGCGCTTCACCCACGCCAAGCTGACCAAGGCCTCGAACTTCACCACAGGCAAGATCTACTCGCAGGTGATCGCGAAGGAACGCCGCGGTGACTACCTCGGCCGCACCGTGCAGGTGATTCCGCACATCACCGATGCCATCAAGGAAGCGATCCACGAAGGTGTGGGCCAAGCCGATGGCAAGCCTGTGGATGTGGCCATCACCGAGATCGGCGGCACGGTGGGCGACATCGAGTCCTTGCCGTTCTTGGAAGCGGCGCGTCAGTTCGCGCTCGAGAAGCCGCGCGGCGATGTGATCTTCGTGCACCTTACGCTGTTGCCGTACTTGCGCGCCTCGGGCGAGATGAAGACCAAGCCCACGCAACAGTCGGTGGGCAAGTTGCGCGAGATCGGCATCCAGCCGGACATCCTGATCTGCCGCACCGAACAGCCGATGACGCGCGACATGGCGCAGAAAATCAGCTTGTTCTGCAATGTGCGCCCGGAAGCCGTCGTCGAGGAGCGCGATGTGGACTTCTCGATCTACGAGGTGCCGAAGGACCTCATCGAAGCAGGGCTGGATCGCCTCGTGGCCGAGCGTCTGGGTTTGCCGCTCGATGTGACCACGCGTCTCGATGATTGGCGCACCATGCTGGCCGACATCAAGGCGACCAAGGACACATGCGAGATCGCCATCGTCGGCAAGTACATCGAACTGAACGATGCCTACAAGTCGATCTACGAGTCGCTGTCGCACGCCGGCATCGCGAACAAGTGCAAGGTCGTGCTGCGCAAGATCCGTGCAGAGGATGTCACCGGCGCAGGTTTGAAGCTGCTCGAAGGTGTGGATGGGATCCTGGTGCCGGGCGGCTTTGGTGAGCGCGGTATCGAAGGCAAGATCGCCGCGATTCGCTACGCGCGCGAACATGGCATCCCCTTCTTCGGCATCTGCCTTGGCATGCAGTGCGCGGTGATCGAGTACGCGCGCGATGTGCTGGGACTTGAAGGTGCGCACACGTTGGAGCACTCACCGCACTCGCCGCATCCGGTCATCTCCTTGATGGAAGGCCAAGAGGGCGCGAACAAGGGCGGCACGATGCGCTTGGGGGCCTACGCCTGCCGCTTGGAAGCAGGTTCCCTCGCCCAACGCTTGTACGGGCAAACCATGATCAGCGAGCGCCACCGCCATCGCTACGAGTTCAACAACGACTACCGTGCGGCCTTCGCGGCCTCGAAGATGCGTGTCTCGGGCCTCAATCCGGAACGCGACTTGGTCGAGATCGTCGAGCTTGAGGGCCATCCCTTCTTCATCGGTGTGCAGTTCCACCCCGAGTTCAAGAGCGCACCGCTAACGCCCCAACCGGTCTTCAAGGGCTTCGTCGCCGCCGCGTTGGCCCAGTCCAAGGCCAGCGGATCGGCGCTGCGCCGCGCCATGGAATTGTCATGATGGTGCGCGCATGAACGACGAACTCGAAGACGCGCGTCCGGCCTCGCAAGTACCGCTCCCCGGCGGCGACTTCCGCATGTTCACCACGCGGCTGTCGTACCAGTTGTTGATTTCGCTGGGACTGGTGGAGAACCCGGTCACACGCAGCTCCCAGCCGAATCTGGAGCACGCGCGCATGTTGTTGGATGACTTGCGCATGCTGCAGGACAAGACGATGGGCAACTTGGAACCGGACGAGCAAGCGTACCTCGACAAGCTCATCTCGGATCTGGGCGCGCACTACGCGCGCATCAAAGGCGCGTAACTCCGCAGCGCGTGGCGCGTCATTCAGGAGCTGCCCGCAGCTCCAAGAGTGTCAAGCGTACTGGCGCGGTGGATTTGAGCTGCAACCCCAGTCGCCGAGCACCTGATAGTGCGGGTGCCAACAACACGATGCTGCCGCCCCCAGCCTCGCGTTCGACAAAGCGCAGGTCAGCGCGGTCATACTCGCTGTCCGGTGTTGCGGCTGCCAGCAAGGCAAAGCGCACAGGAGCTGTGCTGCTCCAATCCACACGCAGCGCCCGCAATGCAGAGGGCGAGCGCCAACCATCGGGGAGCTCGATCACATCCGTGCCTGGTGCGACAATCCACGCCTGCGCATCGCTCGCTACGGATGCTCCACGCCAACGACGCAGAGGTGCCGCGCCCTGTGCTGCACTCCACTCCACCACAGGCAACTGCGCGTAGTCTGCCAGTGTGATTGCGCGCGCAGCAGGCACCCACGGCAAGTCACCCTGCCGCAACCGCCGCTCTGCATAGACTTGCACCACAATGTCTGGCTTGAACCGGTCTACCTCGGTTTCGAACAGAGCCGTATCCCAAAGCATGCGCAGCTCGCGCGCGCCTTCGGCCAAGAACGGTTGCAGCGCCGGACCAAACGAGTCATGCACCACTAACACCCTAGGCAGCTGTGCATTCGTGTGAGTGGAAGCGCGCACAACGCGTTCGGCCAGACCATACGAGGACGAGTCCGCGGCGGGCGCCCGCGGCGTCCACTCGTGCGTAGGAGCCGGATGCGTGTGCTCCAAGTACAAGCGTGACGCCCACCAATCCACACGCGTGCGCCCGGCGGGCACCATGTGCAGCGCCTCACGCGGCAATGGTTGCACGGCCGGATGCGATTGAGCCCACGCAGAGAGCAGTGCATTGGCGGCAGTCCACGCACCCAGCGAAGTCCAATGCGTGCCCCAGCGCCAATACAGGTCAGGGTGAGTCGTGTCGTCTTGCTTGCATGCCATCAACGCGGGCAGCAACTCGACCTGCGCAACTCCGCGCAGCGCCAACTCCTGCGTGCAGCGTTCAAGCAATGCATCGCGGCCTGCATTCCAAGGCCATGGCACTGTTTCGGGATAGACCGTTTCTTTGTCGGGTGCGATAGCCACGAGGTAGCGCACGCCTTTCTGAGCGAGCGCTTGCGAGCGCAGAGCGAAGTCATCCGCCAGACGTGTCCAATGCTCTGTAGGCAGAGGACTGCGCCCAACAAACTCGGCGTAGCTCGAGTCAGGCAGATGCAGCCATTCGTCCGTGCCAAAGTACACCTTGGCATCGGGGGACACACCGCAGACCTCATAGCGCACGGTGTTGCGCGCGGCGATCCACACATCGCGCAGTCCCATGCGATCCGCGTATGCG
>CAIKQM010000047.1 GCA_903829565.1 uncultured Planctomycetota bacterium | reverse complement strand
GTGTTGCGCCCTAAGTGGTGGTCCGGCACGAAGAGCACCTTCTTGCCTTGCGCGAGAGCCCAAGCGACCACTTTGTGGGCGTTCGAGCTGGTGCACACCGCACCGCCAGTGCGGCCGGCGATGCTCTTCACGCGCCCACCGGTGTTCATGTACGCGATGACACACAACTCATCGCCGTAGCGTTCGATCAAGTCGTCCGCCACCGGCGCAACCATCCAGTCCTTGGCGAGCATCTCCATGGTGCAGCCAGCTTTGGGGTTGGTGATCCACACCGTTTGATCCGGTCGTGCCAGCAGTGCAATCGACTCGGCCATGAAGTGCACCGCTGATTCGACGATGTGCTTGGCCTCAGGATTGCGCGCGGCTTGCAACGCCAACTGATAGCTGTCGGCAATGCGACCGCCGTAACGCTCGACGAGCTTGACGATCTCACCACCCATGTAGAAGTGCGCCAACAGCAGCAGAGACGGCCCGAAGTGATCGACGGCTGGAATGGCATAGCGATCCAACCACGGCAGCACGGTACCGGGCTTGCGGTCGGGCAACGCGAGGTACTCCTCTGCGTAGGGTTTGAACTCCTCTTGGTACCAGTCGAGCGGCAGGTCGGTCTGGCAGAGCGGGATCTCAGGGCGCAGGACGATGCCCGAGGGGCGCAGTCCGGCGGTCGTCGCGGCGCTGTTCATCTCGGGCACAGTGTAGCGGCGCAGCGCGTACGATGGATGCATGATGATCCTCGCATTCGCGCTGGAGGTGCTTTTTGCCGCTGGTCAGCACACGATTGGTGCCGACGCCTCGCATGGCACCACCACTGTGGAAGGCGAGTACCGCGTACAAGCCGAACCTGCAGCGTTGGTGGTGCGCGGTGTGCGCCACGCCACCATTGACGCGTCGCGCCTTGTGTTGCGCGGCAGTGCCGATGGTGCGCCGCGCGATGCGATGGAGGGCACGGGCATCCTGCTGGTGGACTGTGTAGGTGTCACGCTCAAGGGCGGCAGCGTGGGCGGCTACAAGGTGGGGCTGCGTTTGGAGCGCTGCGTGGGGGTCGAAGTAGCCGGCTTGTCTGTGCCTGAGGGCCGGTCCATGCGGTTGCGTTCCAGCGACTGCGCCGAAGACAGCGCGGATTGGCTGTGGCCGCATAAGAACGACGAAGATGAGTGGGCACGCACCTATGGTGCGGCGGTCAGTGTGGTTGATTCCAGCGGCATCCAGATGCACGACATTCGTGTGCGCAACATGCAGAACGGAATCCAACTGGTGCGCACGCACAACTCGTTGGTGTGGGACTGCGATGCGAGCTTTCTGTCCGGTTGGGGACTGGCGCTGTATCGTTCGAGTGGCAACACCATCGCGCACAGTCGCTTTGATTGGTGTGTGCGCGGCTACAGCCACGGGCGCTATTGGCGCGGGCAAGACTCTGCCGGCATTCTCTTGTTCGAGCGTAGCAGCGACAATCTGGTGTGGCGCACTTCGGCTACGCATGGCGGGGATGGTGTGTTCTTGTTTGCTGGTCGTGACCTTGTGGAAGGTCGCGCGCGCGAGCGAGGAGAGATCGATCCTTCAGGCTCGGATCGCAACACCTTCGCGGAGTGCGACCTGTCCTTCGCTGTTGCGAACTCGCTCGAGTGCACTTTCAGCGACGACATCTGGGCCATTCGCAATCGCCTCGACGGAGCGCACATGCATGGTGTGTGGGGCGGTTACTCGCGGCGCTTGGTGGTGCTGGAGAACTCGATTCAAGGCACGTTGGGTCCTGGCATCGCCGTCGAACACGGAGTGGATTGCGCGTATGCAGGCAACGCACTCGTGGGCAATGACACGGGCCTGAAGCTGTGGTGGGACGAGGATCCGGAGCTAGTCGGTGGGCCGTTCGGTCAAGCACGCGACACGCGCTCGATCGGGGCTTTGGTGCTGGCGAATCGCTTCCGTGGGAACCGACTGGATCTGGACTGCACGCAAACACAACTCGCGTCTCGCGGCAACGACTATGAAGGTGTGCCCCGTTCGCGCGAGGTGGACTGCAAGTCAGGGCAATTTGAGGGTCTAGAACCGCAGTGGCTGCAGCGTGCGCGCAGTTGGACGGCACCTGCTGGCTTGCCCGGCTCACCACGACCTAAGACCGAGCGTGAAGGTCTTGAGACCATCGTGATCGGGGAGTGGGGGCCGTGGGACTTTGAGTCCGGTGCACCGCGCCCACCGGTGCGCGAGAGCGGTGGACTCTTGGCGGGGCTGACTTTGGATGCGCGCTGGTTCTCGTGGAAGGACGGGCCCGATCCGCGCGAGGATTTGCAGGGGTGGCGCGCCTTGGCCGAGCATCCGCTGCATACCGCACGCGTCGCTTTGTCGTGTGACTTGGTCGAAGCCTCGGAAGTGCGTGCGTTGACTCGCGCACCGCGTTGGGGCTTGGTGGCTACTGGGCGTTTCGCGGTGCCTGCGGCTGGTGAGTATGTGCTTGCCACAACTTCGGACGACGGGGTGCGCGTGGCTATCAACGGCCGCGTGGTGCACGAGGACTGGACTTGGCATGCACCGCGCACGCACGAAGCGGTGCTGCGGCTCGCTGCCGGTGAGCACGAGCTGGAGCTCGAGTACTTCCAGATCGACGGTGCGCAGGCGCTGCGACTGGAACTTCTCGAGCGCTGACACTGCGTGTCGCTCACGCTTCACGGATGGCGTGGTCGGGTTTTCTTGACGCAGCATTGCACCCGCCTGCCGGGCCGTGCATGCTGCCTCCAAGACTCCCCCTAGGCTCCCCCCGGAGACGGACTCATGGCTTCTACTATCGCGGCCCAGCAGGGCGGCACGACCTCAGCCCACGACAGGCTGCTGTTCGTAGGCTGCTTCATTGCTCTCATCACCACCTCGTTCGGTTTCATCCTGCGCGCGATGACCCTCGACCAGTGGGGCGTGCAGTTCGCCCTGAGCGAGACCCAGAAGGGCGAGATCTTCGGGGCTGGTCTGTGGCCCTTTGCCATCTCGATCGTGCTGTTCAGTCTGGTGATCGACAAGATCGGTTACGGCAAGGCCATGGTGTTCGCCTTCTTGTGCCATGCCGTGTCGGTGGTGCTGACCGTGCAGGCCAAGGGGTATTGGGATCTGTACTGGGCGAACTTCATCGTGGCGCTGGGCAATGGCACCGTCGAAGCGGTCATCAACCCGGTGGTGGCGACTATGTTCCGGCGCGAGAAGACCAAGTGGCTCAACATCCTGCATGCAGGTTGGCCGGGTGGTTTGGTGTTGGGTGGTCTGGTCGCCATCGCGCTGGGCGACATCGCCTGGACGACCAAGTTCTGGCTCATCCTTGTGCCCACGGTGGTGTATGGCTTGATTCTGATGCGCGTGCGCTTTCCGGTACAGGAGCGCGTTGCCGCCGGTGTCGGCTATGTGGACATGCTGCGCGAGTTGGGGGCACTCGGCGCCTTTGTGGTGTTGGGACTTGTCTTCGCCGAGTTGGGCCGCGTCTTTGGTTGGAGCCCGATGATGGCCTGGGGTTCAGCTGCCGCAGTCAGCGTGCTGTTTGGACTGGCTGTCAAGTCCTTTGGACAGCCGCTGTTCTTCCTCTTGTTGCTGGTGATGTTGCCGTTGGCCTCCACCGAACTCGGTACGGACGGTTGGATCACCTCGCTGATGGGGCCGGAGATGCAGCACATCGGCCTGAACGCGGGCTGGGTGCTGATCTACACCTCGGCGATCATGATGGTGCTGCGCTTCTTTGCAGGTGCCATCGTGCACAAGGTCTCACCGCTAGGTCTTTTGATGGCTAGCTCGGCGGTTGCGGCCGTGGGCTTGTGGTGGTTGTCGGGCTCGACAGGCATCGGCATCTTGGCCGCCGCAACGGTCTACGGGTTCGGCAAGACCTTCTTCTGGCCCACCATGCTGGGTGTGGTCTCGGAGCAGTTCCCCAAAGGCGGTGCGTTGACTCTCAACGCTATCGGCGGCGTGGGCATGATCGGTGCAGGCATCGTGGGCAACGCGCTGTTCGGCTTTTGGCAGGACACAGGCAAAGCCGAGCACCTGGCAAAGGAACAGCCGGCTATTCACGCCGCTGCGACTGTCGAGCGAGAGAGCGTCTTTGGTGCGTACCGCGCTTTGGACGCGGACAAGATGAAGAGCCTCACTGCTGAAGAACAAGCAGTGGTGGCGAAGACCAACGAGATCGTACAGAAGGAGACCTTAGGCAAGGTGGCCTTGTTGCCGATCGGCATGCTGCTGGCCTTCTTCTTGTTGTGGTTGTGGTTCCGCTCACGCGGCGGCTACAAGCCCATCGAGCTAGACCCGCACTAACGTAGGGACTTCCAGGGCTCGTCGTCATGCATGTCGATGACGGCGGGCCCGTCGAACTTGTTCTCCGACAGGATCGCGAGGAAGGTCACCGGCTTGTCAAAACGATTGTACGAGCCGTGCACCTCGTTCTTCGGGACATGCGCTAGTTCGCCCGCCTTCAGGATGCGGTGTTCGCGGCCTACCCATTGCTCGACTTGCCCGTCGAGGACGTAGAGCAGCTCTTCAAAGCACGGATGGCGGTGGAAGCGATGCGCGCAGCCAGGCGGCATCTGCACGCGCACCAGCTGTAAGCGTTCCGCATTCACTAGTCCCGGGCGTGCCAGCCACGCGTGCGGGCCCCAAGGTTGGTGTTCGATGATGGCTTCTTTGTCCGTCACGAATCGCAGGCAGGCTTCGGTGCACATGATGTGTCAGGTAGATGCGACAGGTTAGGCAAGGGGCGCGAGGCTCAGGGCCGTGAACTTGCGGATCTGGTCGCGAATGGCGATCTCGGTGGGCAGTCGTTCGGTAGACGATGCACCATAGAAGCCATCGCAGTGGGGGACGGCGGCCAAGATGGCTTGGGCGTCTTCGGGTGAGGAGATGGCTCCTCCGTGGCACAACACCAACACCTCGGAGCGCCGTGCCTTGACTGCTTGGGCGATCTCCGCCACGCGCACCGCGCATTGATCCAGAGGTGTGACGGACTTCGGACCGATGGAACCGCCCGAAGTGCAGCCCATGTGGGCTACGACGATGTCCGCCCCTGCGTCGGTCATGGCCAAGGCCTCGGCCACATTGAAGGCATACGGCGTGGTCAGAAGGTCCATCTCGCGCGCCATGCGCACGATCTCGACCTCCTTGTCGTAGCCCATCTCGGTCTCCTCCAACGCCGCGCGCAGGTCACCCGAGATGAGTCCAACCGTGGGGAAGTTCTGGATGCCGCAGTAGCCCAGCTCGACCAGCTCCTTCAAGAACAGCTTGGGCATCATGAACGGATCGGTGCCGCACACGCCGGCTAGCACCGGAGTGTGCCGCACGACAGGCACGATCTCGTAAGCCATGTCCTTGACGATCTGATTGGCATTGCCATACGGCATCAGCCCGGCCAAGGAACCACGACCAGCCATGCGGTAACGCCCGCTGTTGTAGACGACCAGCAGGTCGATGCCTCCGGCTTCTTCGCTCTTGGCGGAGATGCCTGTGCCTGCGCCGCCTCCGATGATGGGCTTGCGGGCGGCTACTTTGGCGCGTAGCCGCTGCAAGATTGCTGTGCGTGTGTGGATCATGTTTGTCCGGTTTTCTTGACGATGCCCATCAGCCGCAAGAGCGTGCGCGCGGCTTCCAGTGCGAAGGCTTCATCATTGATGTGCAGGTCGAGCTCGCGCACAGGAATTTGTCCAGCGTGGGCGCGGATCGCGCTGTGCAGTGCGTGGCGTGCTTCGGGGTTGTCGAAGGCTGCACCTTGACGATCGAGTGCGGACACACCCAAGCGCGGCAAAAGAATCTCGGCTGGACCGCAAGTAGCGGCCACTTTGGAGCCCAATTCCGCTCCCAAGCGGCGATTCTCCTCGACGGTGGTGCGCATCAACGTCACATGGGCATTGTGCACATGCAGTTGGCGCGTGCGCCAGGTCTCCG
>CAIKQM010000046.1 GCA_903829565.1 uncultured Planctomycetota bacterium | reverse complement strand
GGGTCAACGCCTTCCCCAAAGCCATCGACGAGTTCGAGACGATGTTGACCGGCAACCGCATCTGGTTCGACCGCAACCGCAACATCGGCATCCTCACCAAGGAACAGTGCAAGGCCTGGTCGCTAACCGGCCCGAACTTGCGCGGCTCGGGTGAGGCCTACGACCTGCGCAAGGCCATGCCGTACAGCGGCTACGAGCAGTACGACTTCGAGATTCCGGTCGGCACCGTCGGCGATTGCTACGACCGCTACCTCGTGCGCATCGAAGAGATGCGCCAGTCGGTGCGCATCATCCAACAGGCTCTCGCCAAGTTGGAGAAGACCAGGGGTGGTGAGTTCCTGGCGGATGATCGCCGCTATGTGCTGCCGCCGAAGGAGACCGTCCATCAATCGATGGAAGAGCTCATCCACCAGTTCAAGATCGTGACGGACATGGCGTTGCCCAAGGGCCACGTCTACCACGCGGTCGAGAGCAGCAAGGGCGAGCTCGGCTTCTTTGTCGCCAGTGATGGCACCAGCCACCCGGTGCGCTGCCACATCCGCGCACCCGGTCTCATGAATGTGCAGGCAATCCCCGTGCTGATGAAGGATCGCCTGTTCTCCGACACCGTTTCGATCATCGGCTCGCTGGACTTCGTGATGGGCGAGGTAGACCGCTGATGGCACTGGAAGCGAATCTCGTCGCTGAGTTTGACCAACTCGCGAAGAACTATCCTGAAAAGCGCGCGATCATGATGCTCGCGTTGCACCGTCTCCAAGATGTGCGCGGCTGGCTGTCGCCGGAAGCATTGGAAGACTTGGCGGCCTACCTCGGCATGGAACCGGTCGAGGTCTTCGGCGTGGCCTCGTTCTACCCGATGTACCGCTTGCGCCCCTGCGGCCAGCATGTCGTGTCCATTTGTCACAACATCAGCTGTGACTTGCGTGGTGCACAGGACATCGTCGCCGCAGTGTGCGAAGCCACGGGTGCGCCGCTGCACGGCACATCGCCCGACGGCAAGTTCACCGTGACCACGGTGGAATGCGCGGGCGCCTGCGCCAACGCACCGATGTTCGATCTCGACGGCGTGTACCACGAAGATCTGACCCCCGAGAAGGCCAAGCAGATCGTGAGGAGCGTCAAGTGAGTCAGACAGAACGCTATCTGCTAACGCGCGCCAACATCGAAGGCGCCCACCAGCTTGCAGTGGCCGAGAAGCACGGTGCCTACGAGGCCCTGCGCAAGGTCCTCAAGGAAGGCATCCCCTACTCGACCGTCATCGACGAGGTCAAGAAATCCGGACTACGCGGTCGTGGCGGTGCCGGCTTCTCGACGGGCATGAAGTGGACCTTCATGCCTGATCCGGCCAAGGATCCGCGCCCGCGCTACCTCGCGGTCAACGCCGACGAATCCGAGCCCGGCACGTGCAAAGACCGCGTGATCATGCAGCGCGACCCGCACGGCTTCGTGGAAGGCGTGTTGCTCGCTGCCTACGCGATTCGCGCGCAAGCGGCCTACATCTATGTGCGCGGCGAGTACCGCCTGCCGCACGATCGCGTGAAGGCCGCGATCGAGGAAGCACGCGCCAAGAATCTCGTGGGCAAGAACATCCTCGGCAGCGACTTCAGCTGCGAGGTGTACATGCACCGCGGTGGTGGTGCGTACATCTGCGGTGAAGAGACCGGCTTGATGGAAAGCTTGGAAGGCAAGCGCGGACACCCGCGCCCCAAGCCGCCCTTCCCCGCGATGTTCGGCCTGTGGGGTCAGCCCACGACGGTCAACAACGTGGAGACCGTGTTCAACGTGCCGTTCATCATGAACCGCGGCTCGGCGTGGTTCGCAAGCCTCGGCACGGCCAACTCGAAGGGCAACTTCTTGTGCGGCATCTCGGGCCATGTGAACAAGCCCGGCGTCTACGAGTTCAGCTTCGGCATCACCGCCAAGGAGATCCTGGAGCAACACGCCGGTGGCATGTGGAAGGGCCGCGGCCTCAAGGCGTGGTTCCCGGGCGGCAGCTCGTGCTCGCTGCTCAAGGGCGCGGACATCGATGTGGTGCTCGACCACGACTCGCTGCGCACGCGCGGCTCGTCGCTGGGCACGGCGGCGATGATCATGATCGATGACCACACCTCGATGGCGCGCGTGATGGAGATCATCTCGCGCTTCTACGACCACGAGAGCTGCGGCCAATGCAGCCAGTGCCGCGAAGGCACGCAATGGCTGTCGCAGATCTTCCGTCGCATCGCGCACGGCAAGGGCAAGGCCGATGACGTGGCCACGCTCGAAGCGCTTGCCAAGGGCATGGCGCCCGGCAAGACCATCTGTGCCTTGTCCGATGCAGCCGCCATCCCGACCTTGTCGGCGGTGCGCCTGTTCAAGGATGAATTGATCGAGTGCGTCACGCGTCAAGCGGACCCGCTCGCTGTCCCGCAGCCCCACTACGCCGTCGCCGGCGGACACCACTGAGAGGAACCTGACCGTGGTGAAGATCATCGTCAACGGCCGCGAAGTCGAGGCCGATCCGAAGAAGCCGCTCATCAAGGCTTGTCACGACAACGGCGCTGATGTGCCGATGTACTGCTACCACCCCGGACTCGAGCCGGTTGGCAGCTGCCGCATCTGTCAGGTCGAAGTCAAACAAGGCGACGCTCCGGCGCGTGTCATGGTTGCTTGTCGTACGCAACCGGCCGAGGGCATGGTGGTCGACACCGAAAGCCCGAAGGCACATGCCACGCGCAAGGAGTGCCTTGAGTTCCTGCTCAAGAACCACCCGCTCGACTGTCCGATCTGCGACAAGGCCGGCGAGTGCGACTTGCAGGACTTCACCTACGCCGAAGGCCAGGACGCGGGTCGCACGAACGAGCCGCGTCGCGAGCTCGACAAGCGCAAGTCGCTGGGCGACACGATTGTGCTCGACCAAGAGCGCTGCATCCTCTGCAGCCGCTGCGTGCGCTTCTTCGAAGAAGTGCCCAAGCAAGCGCAGTTGACAGTGTCGGACCTCGGTTCGCGCTCAGTCATCGCGACCTTCATGGATCGTCCCTTGAAGGGCAAGTACCAAGGCAACATCGCGGACCTGTGCCCAGTCGGCGCGTTGACGCTCAAGAAGTTCCGCTTCCAAGCGCGCGTGTGGAACCTGATCAAGATGGCTTCCACCTGCGGCGAATGCAGCCGTGGCTGCTCGACCACGGTCGAGGTGTTGCGTGGTGCCGATGTGAAGCGCATGCGCCCGCGCGAGAACGAAGCGGTCAACAAGTTCTGGATGTGCGACATCGGTCGCTTCTCGTTCGACCGGCACAATCGCAGCGGCCGCCTGCAAGGTGCTGCCGTGCGCGAAGGCGTGCAACTCGTGCCCTACCCCGTCGAGGAAGCGCTCACGCGCTTGCGCGACGAGTTGATGCGCGAGAAGAGCGGCGCGTGGATCTTGTCGCCGTGGCTCACGATCGAAGAAGGCGAGCGCATCAAGGCCGTGGCCGAGCGTTTGGGCCATGCGGTGTGCTTCGTCTCGCCCGCGCCGAACAGCGAGAAGGACGACTTGCTGCACACGGGCGATCCTTGCCCTAACCGCCGCGGTTTGAGCGAGCTCGGCATTCCCGCCGCGCCGGTCGCGCAAGCTCTCGAGGCCCTGCGTGGTGTCAAGAGTGCTGTACTGATCGGCGAGCGCATCGTCGAACTGCTCGGCGCTGGCGAACTCGCCAAGGTCGATGCAACCAAGACGCGCGTGCACTTGGTCGATGAGTACGCCCTCGACATCCCGTGCGTGCTGTCGGTCTACGGTGTCGCCAACTGCGTCGAACGTACGGGCACATGGGTCAACATCGATGGCGTGCGCGGTCCGATCTCGGCTGTCAAGGCGCCGCCGGTGGGCGCGCGCTCGCCTGCCAAGCTGATTGACGAACTCGTCCGTCTGATGCCCAAGCTGGAGAAGGCCCGATGATCGAGTGGTCCGTGTTACTGGCCTGGATCGTGAAGGCCACGGTCATCTATCTCGGCCTCGTGAATGTGGGCGCGTTGATGACCTTGGCCGAGCGCAAGTTCTCGGCCTGGATGCAGTACCGCATCGGCCCCAACCGCGTAGGCCCGTTCGGCCTGCTGCAACCGTTGGCCGACGGTGTGAAGTTCATCTTCAAGGAAGAGCTGATGCCCGCGGGCGCGAACAAGATGTTGTTCCGCTTCGCGCCCGTCATCGCGGCGCTGCCGTCGATGATGACCATCGCCGTGATCCCCTTCACCACCAAGGATGTGGTGCTCGGCGGCTGGAACATCGGCACCTTCTCGATCGTCAACCTCGACATCGGCGTGCTGTACATCCTGGCCCTCGGCGGCCTGTCGGTGTACGGCCTCATCATCGGCGGTTGGGCGAGCAACTCGAAGTACTCGCTGCTCGGTGGTCTGCGCGCTTCGGCGCAGATGATCAGCTATGAGTTGACGCTCATCCTCACCATCCTGGCGGTGGTGGTGATGGCCGGCAGCCTCGATCTGCAGCAGATCGCGCTGTCGCAGAACAAGGTCACCGACTGGAACATCTGGTACCAGCCGCTGGCGTTCTTGATGTTCGTGGTCGCGACCTTTGCCGAGACGAACCGTCACCCCTTCGACTTCGCCGAGTGCGAACCGGAACTGGTGGCAGGCTTCCACACCGAATACAGCTCGATGAAGTTCGCGCTGTTCTTCATCGGCGAGTACTCGGCCATGACTGTCATGGCGTGCTTGACCACGACCCTCTTCTTGGGTGGTCCCTCAGTGCCCTTCCTCGAAGACCCGCACTGGGCCCTGCAAATCGCCGCTTTCCTCGCGAAGGCCGGCTTCTTCCTGTTCCTCTTCATCTGGGTGCGCTGGACGCTGCCGCGTTTCCGCTTCGACCAGCTCATGGCACTCGGATGGAAGGTGTTCTTGCCCCTCGCTCTGCTCAACCTGCTCGCGACCGGCGTCGTGAAGTCGCTCGTCTGAGAGGCACCACATGGTCATCGTCAAACGCAAGGAACTCTCTCTCGCGGAGAAGCTGTACCTGCCCGAGGTAGTCCGCGGGCTCTCGGTCACCTTCCGCAAGATGTTCGAGAAGCCGATCACTCGGCAGTATCCCGAAGAGCCCCTCGAGAAAACCGAGGTGACTCGCGGTCAACCGCGACTCGTGGTGAAGGAAGACGATTCCATCGCCTGCGTGTCGTGCGGTTTGTGCGAAGCAGCTTGCCCGGCCTACGCCATCACGATCGACGGTGGGGAAACCGACCGCGCGATCGAGCGTGAGCCCAAGCGCTTCGACATCGACATGCTGCGCTGCATCCTGTGCGGCTTCTGCGAAGAAGCCTGCCCCAAGGACGCGATCTTCATGAGCGACGAGCTGGAGCTCGCCGACTACTCACGCGAAGCGCTCATCTACAACATCGAGAAGCTCAAGCGTCCCCAAGCTGCGCTCCAGCAGCGCATCGACTACGTCAAGAAGATCAATACGCGATGGCAAACGCCCTCTTCTACTTGATGGCCGCAGGCGCGGTCGCAGCCGCGCTGGGTGTGGTGCTCGCCAAGAGCCCGATCCAGTGCGTGCTGTCGCTGCTCGCGAGCTTCTTCTGCTTGGCGACGATCTACTTGCTGGCAGGCTTCCAGTTCCTGGCGGCAGCGCAGATCCTCGTCTACGCAGGCGCCATCATGGTGCTCTTCCTATTCGTGATCATGCTCCTCAACCTCGGCAACCCGAGTTCGAAGGACGGCGCGGAAGACGGCTTGTTCCGTCGCAAGGGCGCGTTCCTCTCCGTCATCGTGGCTGCGGCCACCATGGCTGCAGGAGCGATGGCCGTGACGGCCGATGGCCTCGCGCCCGCCACGCAACCGATGCCCGAACACGGCATCGACACCATCAACGGCCTCGCAGGCGAGATGTTCGGCCGCTACCTGCTGCCCTTCGAAGCCATCTCCATTCTTCTGCTCGCGACAGCCGTGGCTGTCGTGGTGCTGGCCAAGCGCGACCGCAAGGACGCCGGAAAGGGCTCCTGAGCCATGACCGTCCCCGTCGAGCATCTGTTCATCCTGTCCGCGATCTTGTTCGCGATCGGCACGGCCGGGTTCTTCCTGCGCCGCAATGTGATCATCGTGCTGATGAGCATCGAGTTGATGCTCAATGCGGCGAACCTCGCGTTCCTCGCTGCCAGCCGCATGCACACGCTTGAAGCCGGCGCAACAGAAGCCAGCCTGCAAGGTCCTCTGTTCGCGATCTTCGTGATCGTGGTGGCTGCCGTGGAAGCAGCCGTAGGCCTCGCGCTCGTCATCGCGCTCTACCGCAACCAGCAAACCGTGGACCTCGAACAGGTCACGGCGCTCAAGAACTGAGAAACGGCGACGCACATGCAATCCCCCCTCGTCCCCGCTGGTGACGCAGCCCACGACTGGCTGTGGCTCATCCCTGCGCTGCCTCTCGCTGCGAGTGCTCTGTGTGGCGTGCTGCACTATGTGGAAGCGCGCAAGCGTCTACCCAAGGTGGCGCACGGTCATGGCCATGATCAGCATCATGGACATGACACGCACGCACACGACACGCACGCACATGACGATCATGGTCATGGCCACGAGAAGGTGCCCGCCGGCTTGGCAGGTCTCGCGCCGATCGTGGCGATTGCCGCCATGTTGGTGGCTTTCGGCCTGTCGCTGAAGGGCTTCTTCGAACTGCGCGATGGCACCGCCACCGTGCTGCGCGCGACCTCGTGGTCATGGATCGACACGGGCACTTTCCCGATCGACCTCACGATGCACCTCGACCGCTTGTCATCGCTGATGACGTTGGTGGTCACGGGCATCGGCACGCTGATCTTTGTGTACGCCTCGGGCTACATGAAGGGCGACAAGGGCTACGGCAAGTTCTTCGCGTACCTGTCGTTGTTCGCGTTCTCGATGCTGATGCTGGTGCTGAGCTCGAGCCTCATCGGACTCTTTGTCGGTTGGGAAGGCGTGGGCTTGTGCTCGTACCTCCTGATCGGCTTCTGGTACGAGAAGGGCTGGCCTGCGGACGCTGGCCAGAAGGCCTTCGTCATGAACCGCGTCGGCGACGCGTGCTTCTTGATCGGCTCGTTCTTGCTGGCGAAGACCTTCCTCACGCTCGACATGGCGATGATTGCGGCCAACACGGCCAGCATGTTGCCCGAGTTCGGACCGAAGCTGTTCCTCGCTGGTCTGTTCTTGTTCCTCGGCGCGTGCGGCAAGTCGGCACAGATGCCGCTCTTCACCTGGCTGCCCGATGCCATGGCCGGTCCGACGCCGGTGTCGGCGCTCATCCACGCCGCGACCATGGTTACGGCGGGCATCTACCTCGTCGTGCGCTTGAACCCGGTGTTCGCTTCGAGCCCCGAGTTGCTGCAGATCATCGGTGTTGTCGGTGTGCTCACCGCCTTCATCGCCGGATCCACAGCACTGGTGCAGCGTGACATCAAGAAGGTCTTGGCCTACTCGACCGTCTCGCA
The DNA here is from genome assembly GCA_903829565.1 of uncultured Planctomycetota bacterium. Taxonomy (GTDB): domain Bacteria; phylum Planctomycetota; class UBA1135; order UBA1135; genus SXXH01. The sequence continues at coordinate 1,746 of CAIKQM010000046.1, read as the reverse complement.
GCTGGGCTACATGTTCGTGGGTCTCTCCACGGGCGCATGGGCCGCGGCCGTGTTCCATCTCGTGACGCACGCCTTCTTCAAGGCGCTCTTGTTCCTCGGTGCCGGCTCGGTCATCCACGGCATGCATGAAGAACAAGACATGCACAAGATGGGCGGCCTGAAGAAGCACATGCCGGCGACCTTCGTCACCTTCATGTGCGGTGCCGCAGCCTTGTCAGGTCTGCCCTTGCTCTCGGGCTTCTTCTCGAAGGACGAGATCTTGGCCCACACCTTTGCCCAAGGTGGACTGTACATGGGCATCTGGGTGCTTGGTGTGGCGACCGCCGCACTGACGGCGTTCTACACCTGGCGCATGGTGGCCTTGACCTTCTACGGCAAGGAACGCTTCGACGCGCACAAGGTGCATCCGCACGAATCGCCGATCATTATGACGCTGCCCTTGATGGTGCTGGCGATCCTGTCGGTCTTCGGCGGTGTGTTGGGCCTGCCGCCCGTCTTCCATGTCGCGCACAATCTCAAGGAATGGCTGGCGCCGGTGACGGCCGCTGGCGATGCGATCCTCGCCCAGCGCGGAGCGCACGAAGTGTCGCACACGGTCGAGTGGGCCCTGCTCGGCTTGGGCTCGGTGATCGCGATCGTGTTCGCGACCATGGGCTTCAAGAAGCATGTGCTCGGCACACAGGCCGATGAAGCCTTCGCCACCAAGCGCAGTGGTCTGCACGCCTTCCTCACCGATGCGTGGACCATCGACACCAAGTACACGCACTGGATCGTGCAACCGGTCAAGTTGCTGGCCTTCGTGATCGCGGTGGTGTTCGACCAGTTCGCCATCGACGGCCTCGTCAATGGCGTGGCCTCGTTCGCGCGCGGCCTCGGCGAGCGCACGCGTCGCATGGCGAATGGACGCATCGCGTCGTACGGCTTGTGGATGGGCGCGGTCGCGGCCGTGCTGGTCCTCGTCCTCATCTGGAACCGCTGACGGAAGAGTGACCACATGGACTCGTTGCTGACATTGACGACTCTGGTTGTGCTGCCGCTCGTCGGCGCCCTGCTCGTTGCGCTGACCCCCAAGGCTGCGACGCAACTGCAGCGTTTGATCACACTCCTCACGACTGTGGTCGTGGGCGTGATCGGCGTGCTGCTGTACTTGCGTTTTGACGGCACCTCGGCGGCGGCGCAATTCACGCAAACGACGCCGTGGTTCACGCTGCCCGGCGGCATCGCGGTGCACTGGCGCTTGGGACTCGACGGCCTGTCGGTGCTGATGGTCGGCCTGACGGCCGTGCTCGGCCCGATTGTCGTGCTGTCCACTTGGGGCCACATCGAGCACCGCGTGAAGGAGTTCATGATCTGGCTGCTCGTCATGCAGACGGGCATGCTCGGCGTGTTCCTCTCGCTGGATCTCGTGCTGTTCTATGTGTTCTGGGAGACGAGCCTCGTCCCGCTGTACTTCATGCTGGGCATCTGGGGCGGTGAGCGTCGCTTGTACGCGACGATCAAGTTCTTCCTGTACACGCTGGCCGGCAGCCTCGTGATGCTGATCGCCGTCATCTGGCTGATCCAGCAAGCCGGCTCGACCGACCTGACCTACCTTGTCAATTATGGTGGACAGCTGCCGGTCGATCAGCAGCTGTGGCTCTTCAGCGCCTTCGCCTTGGCGTTCTCGATCAAGGTGCCGCTGATGCCCTTCCACACGTGGTTGCCGGATGCGCACACCGAAGCTCCGACCTCGGGCTCGGTCATCCT
>CAIKQM010000045.1 GCA_903829565.1 uncultured Planctomycetota bacterium | reverse complement strand
AGTTGTGCACCACCCACCGAATCAGCCGGCAACGAGATCGAGCGCCCTGCCGAGAGGCACTCCATCAACATGCGCCAGCCTTGTCCCGCCATGGCAGGCCCACCAATGATGGCGTCCAGCGGCAAGAACACATCGTGACCTTCGGTAGGACCGTTCATGAACGGCACACCAAGCGGATCGTGTCGACGCCCGTGCACCACACCTTGCGTCTGCGCCGGCACAAGAGCACAGGTGATGCCCAGCTCTGTGTCGCCGCCGAGCAAACGCTCGGGATCCTGCAAGCGGAACGCGAGCCCAATGACGGTCGCGACAGGAGCGAGCGTGATGTAGCGCTTGCTCCAGTTCAGGCGCATACCGAGCACTTCGCGGCCTTCGTACTGGCCGCGGCAGATCACACCCGTGGCGCGCATGCCGCCTGCATCAGAACCTGCGTTGGCTTCGGTCAATGCAAAGCAGGGGATCTCACGTCCATCTGCCAAGCGCGGCAGCCAGTAGCTCTTCTGTGCTTCCGTCCCGTAGTGCACCAACAGTTCGGCCGGGCCTAGAGAGTTCGGCACCATCACCGTCACACACGCGGCGATGCTGCGTGTGGCAAGCGTCGCGACCACGGTTGAGTTCGCACGCGCGGAGAAGCCAAGGCCGCCGTACTCCTTGGGCACGATCATGCCCATGAACTTGCCCTTGCGGATGGCCTCCCACACAGCCGGCGGAAGGTCTCCGTGTTGACGGATCGCAGCATCGTCGAGCAGAGCACACAAGTCGCGCAGCGGGCCGTCCATGTAGGCGCGCTCTTCGGCTGATAGCTCGCGCGGTTGGAAGGCGAGCATCTCGTCCCAATCAGGTCGGCCGGAGAAGAGCTCCGCATCCCACCAAGTGGTTCCTGCTTCCAAGGCCACGCGCTCGGTGTCGCTCATCTTCGGGAAGATGGGCGCCAGCAGCTTGAGCAGTACGGGGCCAAAGAGTGCGCGTCGCACTGGCTTGACACCCAGGAGCAGTCCCAGGCTCAGCCAGACTGCCGCGGGCAGCCATAGCCATGTAGATGCGTCGAGGGCTAGCTCGCGTGTCCACGCGGCGCAGACCAACCCCAGCGGCAACCACCACGCCCAGAACGCGAGTCCGTTCCACAACAGCAGTACGGCTACCGGCAACGCGGCAACCAACAAGGCGACGGTCATGCGGACCTCCTGTGCACACTTTCGACCAATGCGCGCTACCGATCAAGCACAAGCGTTGACCGTCTCGGCATTGGTCGGTTAGGTACAAGCCGGTATGAGGAACTTCTGGCTGGTGCTGGCGACTGTGGCGCTCGTCGCCTGTACCCGCGATCCGGAACACGCGGGCGACACGGCGTCCTCGGACGGCCCTGCGCAGCGCATTGTGCCGACTGTGCTGCGCATTGTGCCGACCACCGTGGCGGCGGCGGAATACGCTCGCGAGCTAGTAGGCGCCGAGCGCTTTGCTGCCGTGCCGGACCAAGTTGGCGAGTGGTCCACCCGTGACTTCCGGGCCGAGCCGTGGGGCAGCTTGCCGCGCTTTGCGCGCTTTGCCGCCGAGCCCTTGCTGGCGCATCGCCCTGATCTGGTCATCTGCAATGAATGGCAAGCATCCGAAACGGTAGGGGTGTTGCGCCAAGCAGGTGTGCGCGTGGTGGTCTTGCCTACGGCTACGCGCTGGGCGGATGTGCAAGCAAACTTGACACTGTTGGGGGAACAGCTTGGGCGTGAGACGGAGGCTAAAGCCTGCCTGGCTCGCTGGGAGGTAAGGCTGGCTGCTCTGCGTGCACGAGCTACTAGTGGCTGGCGCGCGATTGCCTACACCAACGATGGCAGTGGGGGCACCGCTTCGGGCGATGGCACGACCATCCGCACCATCATGGAGATGGCAGGCTTGCAGGATGTGTCGGGCGTGCGCGGTCATGCGGTGGTCGATTACGAACTGTTGATCGTGCGTGATCCCGATGTGTTGGTTGTGGGCGCGCCGTCGAGTGATGAGCGTGGTGCCACGGAAGCGCTGTTGCGCAGCGACCCCGTGCTGCGCAGCTTGCGCGCGGTGCAGTTGGGCCGGATCGCGGTCTTGCCCACGGGGCTGTACTCCACGGATTCGCCCACGATCCTCGAAGCCGCGGAGCTGTTGGTGACGCGCATCGAAGCCCTGCAAGGGAGCAAGTGATGGCCGAGAGCTACAGCGGTCAAGCCTTCACCGGGCAGTTGGACAGCGCAACGCGCGCGATCTTGCCCAGTGCGTTGGTGACGCATGTGCACCTGCTGCGCCACGGGGATGTGGCCCAGATGGGGGCGCGCGTGGTACGAGGCCAGTTGGATGTGCCTTTGTCGCCGCATGGCCAAGCGCAAAGCGAGCAACTT
>CAIKQM010000044.1 GCA_903829565.1 uncultured Planctomycetota bacterium | reverse complement strand
CTGCGACGACAAAAGAAGAGGCACACCCCAAGCCTCGGCATCCCGAGCGTTGGGTGGGTTCGCGCAATCCCGAGCGCACCTACACGCTTTTGAACGACGAAAGCCCTGAGTGGATCAAGTTCGTCAATCCTGGTGACTTGCGCATTGCCAACGAGACCTGCGGCGGGTGTCACGCTGATCAGGTGTTGGCGGTCTCCAAGTCGACGATGACCACAGCAGCTCCGTTCTGGGGCATGGCGGGCTATGCGAACGGCATCGTTCCGTTCAAGCGCACGCTGTTTGGTGAGTCGTACAGCCGCGAGGGTTTGCCGCAGCGCGTGAACAACTTGATTCGTGGCGAGGACGGCAAGTTGCGCTTCCCCACGGATGAAGAGATGCGCACCAACTCATGGGCGCGCTTCCTCTTGCCGTTGCCGCGCTTCGAAGCCACGCAGCCTGCGAACCTCTTCCGAGTCTTCGAAGAGGGCAGCCGCTTGGGCACGGTGCCGCTGGGACAGAATGGCCTGCCGACGCCGGCGGTAGGTTTGCCTGACAAGCTCGAGGACCCTGGTCGTCCGAACAACCGCTTGTCGGATCGTGGTCTGGGAACATTGAACCGCGTCGACTTGACGCTGTTGAACGTGCACAAGACGCGTTTGAATGATCCGCACTTGTCGTTCTTGGGCACCAATGATCAGCCGGGTGATTACCGCTCGAGCGGTTGCACCGCGTGCCACATGGTGTATGCCAACGATCGCGACCCGATTCACTCGGGGATTTACGCGGCCTTCGGGCACAAAGGTGATGCGCAGGACAACCCCGATCCGACCATCGCGAAGAACGAGCCTGGTCATCCCATCGCTCACAAGTTCACCAACGGCATCCCGTCGAGTCAGTGCATGGTGTGTCACATGCACCAGCCGAACTCGTTCGTCAACACGTTCTACGGCTACCAGATGTGGTCGTACGAGACGGATGGCGAGCGCATGTGGCCCAAGGAGACCAAGCAGCTCTCGGATGACGAGTACCACGAGCGCTTGGATCGCAATCCGGAAGGTGCCGCGCAGCGTGGATTGTGGGGCGATCGCGCGTTCCTTGAGAACGTGTCGGACCTGAACAAGCATCTCAAGCACACGCAGTTCTCGGACTACCACGGCCACGGTTGGGTGTTCCGCGCGGTCTTCAAGACGGACCGCAAGGGCAACCTCTTGGACAAGGACGGAGACATCGTCCCCTACGACGATCCCACCAAGTTTGAAGGCGTCTTGCCCGAGCTGGGCAAAGTGCCCGCTGATCCGAAGACCGCCTTCGCACCGAAGGATGGCAAGCCGGTGCACCTGATGGACATCCACGCCGAGCGTGGCATGCACTGTGTGGACTGCCACTTCAGTCAGGATGCCCACGGTGATGGCACCGTGCGGTCCGAGATCCAAGCGGCTGTCCAGATTACTTGTCAGGACTGCCACGGCGACTTCGAGAAGGAGGCGGTGGTTACCAACTCCGGCGCCTTGGTGGTCAGTGGTCCGTCCTCCAAGGGCGTGGCCGAGGCCGCGCGCACTCCGTACGGCAAGAAGCGTTTCGAGGAGCGCGATGGCGACCTGTACCAGCGCTCGATGATCTACCCCGAGGTCGAGTGGTTGGTGAAGCAGGTTGCCGACACGCTCGATCCGCAGCATCCTTCGTTCAACAAGAAGGCTTCGGATGCGAAGTCAGGCGTCTGCAAGGAGGCTCATGGTCCCAAGAAGATGGAGTGCCACACTTGCCACACCTCTTGGATGACTTCGTGCTTTGGTTGTCACTTGCCTCAAGAAGCCAATGTG
>CAIKQM010000043.1 GCA_903829565.1 uncultured Planctomycetota bacterium | reverse complement strand
TTGGCAATCACCAGACCGCAGGCACCAAAGGCCTCGGCCGAGCGCGCGATGGCACCCAGATTCCCGGGATCGGACACGCCTGCAACGCACACCAGCAAGCTGTGAGCATCCGCGCGCAAGTCCTGCAGGCGCAGCGAAGCCGGTGGCCGCACCAACGCCGCGACTCCCGGCGGTGCGTCCAACTCGGACAGCTTGGCCAACAAGGTGTCGTCCACCAAACGCACCAAGGCAGGCGCGTAGCTGGCTGCTTCACCCGCACGCGCCGAGCTCAACAACACGCACTCGACCTCAACTCGCGCGGCGAGTGCGTCCCGCACGAGTCGCTCTCCCTCCAAAGCCACGACACCACTCTCGCGGCCGGCCAGCGTCGCAGCCCAGCGCTTGATGAGCGGGTTCTCGCGCGAATGAATCGCTTCTGTCGAGTGCATCGTCGCCTTCGTTGTACCATCAGCAGCGATGAGCTCGCTCAAAACAGGCGTCGTGATGCGTACGGACGCCAAGTTTGTGCATGTGGAGGTGGACGGCGTCGTGGTGCAGGCCGCGCCGCGCGGGGTCCTCTTTGGCATGGACGATGTGCGCCGCGAGCAGAAGAACCCCGTGGCTGTAGGCGACCATGTAGAGGTCGACCTCGCCACCACTCCGGCTGGGGTCGAGAAGGTCCTGCCGCGCAAGAACACCTTGTCGCGCATTGCATCGTCGCATGACCCGCGCGAGCAGGTACTCGCGGCGAATGTAGACCAAGTCGTCATCGTAGGCTCGCTGGCGAAGCCCAAGTTCAGCTCGAACCGCACGGACCGCATCCTCGCGACATGTGTGTGGCAGCACTTGCCCGCCGTGGTGGTGCTGAACAAGATCGACTTGGTCGACGATGACGAGTTCGAGGCGATTCGCGACACGTACGAGCAGATCCCTGTGCCGGTCATCGCCACCTGTGCCATGGATGGCCGCGGGTTAGATGAGCTACGCGAGACCCTGCGCGGCAAGACGTCCGTGGTCTACGGTGCTTCTGGTGCGGGCAAGTCCAGTCTGTTGAACGCGCTGCAACCGGGACTCAATCTCAAGATTGGCAAGATCAGCAAGTTCTGGGATGCAGGCAAGCACACCACGACCTTCTCGCAACTGCATCGCTTGGCCTTTGGAGCCGCGGTGATCGATACGCCTGGCATCCGCGTCTTCCGACCGTACGGTGTACCCGTCGCGAATGTGCGCGATCTGTTCCCCGAGTTCGAACGGCACAGCAAGCGCTGCCACTTTCCTGATTGCAGCCATGATCACGAGCCCGAGTGCGCCGTGTTCGACGCAGTCGAGAGTGGCGACATCCCGGCCAGTCGCTACGCGAGCTTTGTGGAGATGCTCGATGAAGCGCGCCAAACCAAGCCGCCGGTAGACGAAGTCGAAGGCGAGCCGCTCGAAGAGTGAGGCTTGCGCCGGACGCTCAGAAGACAGTACCGAGCTTCCAGATCCAGCCAAACGCTGCCGCCGCAGCGACCAACGACACCAGCGGCACCGAAGTCCAGCGCGCCAGCAACAGCGAGCAGTCTCCCCCGCGCAAGGCCGTCCACAAGGCCCATGCGGCCATAAGCGGGATCGCCAGTGCCACCAGCAAGCCGAAGGGCTGGGTGTCAAAACTACTTGCCAAGTCCAACTGCACGGCATGCGTGACCGAAGTTGTCACACCACAGCCAGGGCACGGCACGCCGAACCAATCCATGGCCCGACACGGCGGCAGTCCCAACTGTTCGTGCGTTCCGAAGCCGCGGCCATCCGGTGTGGCGCGCAACCCCAACCACAACTCGACCGCGAAAGCACCCAGCACCAAACACAAGACGACCCAGTGCTCGGCACTGCGTCGCCTCGAGGTCTGTTCTGGAGTCGTTACGGCTCGCGGATCGCTCACGCGAGCATTGTAGAGCAGCTCAGTTGAAATCGTACACGTAGGACAAGCGCAGCTTGTTCAAGATCGCGTACGGCAGCTTGGCCAGCAGCTTGAGGTCCGGATCATTGCGGTCATTGAAGCCGCGCAGCACCGGGTTGCGCATCGTGAAGAAGCGCCGTGAGGTGCGATCATCCGCCTCATAGGAACTGGGGCGCACTTCGCCGCCGAGCTCCACATTGAGGTTGCCGGTGTAGAACACACGCACACGATGCGTCGGCTGGTTCTTGGCCAGCTCGCGCGCCGCTTGATCGCCGCCCGAGTCGAGGAACTCATGCGCCAACAGGATCTCATCCACATTGACATGCAGGAGCGGCGTTTGGATGCGCTCACAGCTATTGAGGTCAATGAGCGTGGCATCCCGCACCTTCACGAAGTAGCGGCGAGTCTCGTCGAGCACCTGCGAAAGGCGCGTGTACTTGTTCTCGATGTTGCCCTTGATCAGGAACGAGTCCGTCAAGAGCAAGTCCGAGACGATGGTGAGCATGACTGGTCCTTGGGGTCGATGGCCGCGGTTGCGCGCCGCACGATCCCCACAAGGTGAAAGGACCCTACAACGCACACCCACCCCGAGGCGCCCGCGAGTGCAAGCGCTTGCTGCAAGGCCTCGAGCGGGTCCTGCACCGCGTGTGCGGCGTAACCCGCGGCTCGAGCCGCTGCTTGCAAGTCGTCTGCGCTCCTGAGCGGCCCTGAGGAGGCCGTAGTGCAGAGCAGTACATCGGCACTTGCGCCCGCAGCCTTGAGCACCGCCGGGGCGTCTTTGTCCTTTCCAAGGGCCAGCACCACCGCCGCAGGGCGTCCGTGGGCCTGCGTGACCTCGTCTAGGGCCAAACGCAGCGCAGGGGCCACATGCACCCCGTCTAGGTAGACACGTGTAGGGCCTACTTGGCGCCACTCGCCTCGCCCCGGCAACGGCTCGACACCGGCCGCGTCCACTGCCTCGTCCACGGCGACGAGCCGCGGTGCCAGCGCAGGATCACGCCGCACCAGCTCGGCCAGCACGGCGCGCGCCAAGGCCACATTGCGTTGGCGCCAACCCGCTGGCATCGGCACGACGATGCGCGGCACACCCAACTCGGCGCACACTTGGGCCAGCACCGCACCGGCTTCGTCTTCGGCAGGCAAGCTGGTGACAAGACTGCTTGACGGCTTGACGATGCCGACCATTTCGCGCGCGATGGCGGCGCGCGTAGACCCCAACACATCGCAGTGTTCGAGCTCGACGTTGGTCACCACACAGACTTCACCCGTCGCGACGTTGGTCGAGTCGAGTCGCCCGCCTAGACCCACCTCCAACACCACCCAAGCGCAGGATTCCTCGGCATAAACGAGGTATGCGGCCGCGGTCAGCACATCGAACCACGTCGCATCATCAGCAGGCGTTTGAGCGCGCAGCGCATCTTCGCGCGCATCCAACGCGCGATGCAAAGCCGACGCCATGACCTCGTCGCTGACCTCCACACCTTGGATGCGGATGCGCTCCTGCACACGCTCCACATGCGGCGAGGTGTACAAACCCGTGCGCCAGCCCGCGCGTTGCAGCGCGGTCGCGATCAGATGCGCGGTGCTGCCTTTGCCTTTGGTGCCAGTCACATGCACACAGCGCCAGCGCGTCTGAGGATCGCCCAAGCGCTGGCACAGGTCGCGCACAGGCTCGAGTTGCGGTCGCATACCACTGCGAGCGCGGCGTTCCCAATCCACAAGCGCATCCAAGCGCAGCTTGGCGGCCGCCAGATCACGCGTAGAACCCGAGGTCATGCA
>CAIKQM010000042.1 GCA_903829565.1 uncultured Planctomycetota bacterium | reverse complement strand
GTTCCGGTGGAATGGGCTTTTGCGCCAGCGGGGCGCACAGCATCACAGCGCAGACGAACCAGTGCATGCCTACAGCGTAGCAGAGTCGGCCTGCGTGCGGCGCAAGCGCAGCTGGCCACACGCGGCATCACTTTCCACGCCGCGTGACCAGCGCACGGTGGCAATGACGCGCGCCGCCTCCAAGGCCGCGCGGAAGCGCTCCACATCACGCCCCGTAGGCCGCTGCCACGGGCTGCCGGCGACGGGATTGAAGGGGATCAAGTTCACGGTGCAGCGACGACCGCGCAAGCGCCGCGCCAAGCGTTGTGCATGTCCGTCTGTGTCGTTGTGGCCGCCAAGCAACACATACTCGTAGGTCACTTCACGACCCGTGTGCTGGAACCAGTCATCACCCGCGGCGAGCACCTCTTCCACTGGCACGCCCTTCATGGCGGGGACCAACTCGCCGCGCTGCTCGTCGTCGGGCGTGTGCAGCGAGACCGCCAGTTGGAAGCGCGGCCGCGTGGGAGCAATGGCGCGCAAACGCTCGGGGAAACCCACGGTAGACACGGTCACGCGCCGATTGCCCAAGCCCATCTCATCGTGCACAGCGTCCAAGGCTTCGGTCAGCGCCTTGTAGTTCAGCAAGGGCTCACCCATGCCCATCACCACGCTGCGCGACAGCTCACCTAAAGCACGCCCACGCACATACTGTTCGAGGATCTCATGGGCGCGCAGATTGCGTGACAGGCCCAGCTGGCCAGAGGCACAGAAGGGACAGCCAATCGGACAACCGGCTTGGGTGGACACGCACAAGGTGGCGCCCGCACGCGATTCCTCATCATCGGTGTCGAGATCCAGCGATGGCATGTGGACCGTTTCGACGACGGCATCGCGGGCACCTTCGCGCGGGAATTCGATGGCGAGCTTGGTGGTGCGGTCGGCGGCACTGCTGCGTGCAACCTCCACACCGGACCACAACGGTACCTCGGCACTCAAGCGTTCGCGCAAGCCGGCGGGCAAGGCCGTCATGCCGGCGTAGTCGAGCACGCCTTTGCCCAGCACTTGCTCGCGCACGATCTTGGCATGGAACGGCTTACCGCCCAGCTCCGCGACCTTCGCGGGCCATTCGTCGCGGCCATAGGCCAAGAGGCTTTTGCGTTCGGGTGCCGTCATCGCTGTCAAGTACGCTTGTCAAGCAGTGCACGGCGCAGGATGTGGCCCACCTCTTCCGCCACAGCGCGCGTGGCCTCCAAGGTGTGGGGATTCGCACCGCCCACAGCTTTGTGTCCACCGCCACCATAGCGTTCCATGATTTGGCCCACGTGCGCGCCCGGAACAGGCGGATTCCACGGATTCTCGCCCGCCGAAACATGGAAGCCCGCACGCGTGGGAATCACGCCGACCGCATAGCGTGCATCCGGATGGTGATAGAACGGCGCGAAGCGTTCGCGTCGGATCTGGTTGCTCGAAGCGTCGTACACCAGCACGCCATCTTGCTTCCACTTGACGGTAGGCGGGAACTGCTCCAAGGCTTTGTCGCGATTGCGTGACGCGCGTTGGTAGCTCTTCTCCACATCCGCGCGATCGGCGACGCGGGCTAGATCGCCGTCCACCAAGCCTTCAACCAGACTGTCGACCCAATCCATCGAAGGTGCAGCCGTCATGGCGCGCGCAATGCGGAGGGCGGGATCTTCGCCGAAGAGAGCTTGATCCACACTCGTGTAGCGCGCCGCATCGATCAGGTCCGACCAGTGGGCCATCTCGTCAAAACGCGTAGGCACCACAAAGCCGTGGTGGTCGCGCATGTGGCGCAAGATGAGCGGGGGGCAAGAGGGCGAGGCCTCATCCCATTGCCAGCGCTCGTTGGGTGTGTAGGCGCTGCGCAGCTCGTCGTCGAGGAAGGTGGTCGGGTGATGGTCGAACCACCACTCGGCGCGTGGATGAAAGTGAAAGTCGACGATCGCAAAGCGGCGGCCGGCTTCGAAGCTGCGCCAATCGTCGCGTTGGTCGTAGTTGACGCTCTGCCATTGCGGGTCTTCGCCGCAGCGTTCGCGCAGCGCCTTGGCCAACACCGCAGCGGACACCACGCCATCAAAGTCGCGGTGGTAATGAATGCAGAGGCGGCCTGAAGTCATAGAGGCGACCATCCTAGGCGCTGCAGTGGCGTCGGGCTACAGCTAGTTCAAGGCTACAGCTAGCTGTGGTCAGCGAGTAGCCTAGGGCCGCTATGCGCTGCTACTTGAGCCTGCTCGCCTGTCTGTTGCTGTGGTCCAGCCCTGCGTCTGCTTGGCAGTCCGAACCAGACATGGCCGCGCGTCTGCACGCTGCGGCCGAAGCCGCCTGGACCTCCGGTCGCGCTGACGAGGCACGGGCGGCGTGGACGCGCGTGCTGGAGCGCGATCCCAAGCACCTGCGCGCGCTAGCTGGCTTGGCGAAGCTCGCTCGCCAAGCGCAACC
>CAIKQM010000041.1 GCA_903829565.1 uncultured Planctomycetota bacterium | reverse complement strand
CCGCGCGCGCGTGACCGCCGTGTACAGCAAGTTGCGTTGCAGCATCAGCGCGTGCTGCATCGTCAAGGGAATGACCACCGCAGGGAACTCTCCACCTTGCGAGCGATGGACAGTGATGGCGAATGCGCTTTGCAGGTCACCTAGCTCGGTGGGCTCATACTCCACAATGCGTTCGGGGTAGCGCACGCCAATGGTTCCATCGTCGTCCACGCGCACGATGCGGCCCATGTCGCCGTTGTAGACCTCTTTCTCGTAGTCATTGCGCGTGTGGATCACGCGATCGCCGAGCTTCCAGATGCGTGAACCGAGCTTGACCTCTTTGCCGCCCACATTGAGCGCCGCACGCAAGCGTTCGTTGAGCGCATCCACGCCGCATTCACCGCGGTACATGGGCGCGACCACTTGCACTTCATCGACCCAGTTCAGGCCAAAACGCTCGGGGATGCGCTTGGTGACCACCTCGACCAAGCGCTCGGCGCACTCGCCCGGCTCTTCGACCACAAAGTGATAGAAGTCGGCCTTCGTGTCGCCACGATCCGGAAGCTCCAGCTCTTCGCCACGCAAGATGTGGTGCGCGTTCTCCTTGATGAGGCTCGTCGCACCTTGGCGGTAGATGTGCGTCAGGCGATAGGTGGGCACCACACCCGATTCGAGCAGATCGCCCAGCACGTTGCCGGCGCCCACACTCGGCAGTTGGTCGGGGTCGCCGATCAACACGAGTCGCGTCGGCGCTTGCACGGCCTTCAACAGGTGATGCGCCAGCACCACATCCAGCATCGAGATCTCGTCGACGATGACCAAGTCCGCTTGCAGCGGGTTCTTCTTGTTGTGCAAGAACTCGCCGTCTTGCGGGTTCCATCCCAACAGTCGGTGGATGGTCTGCGCGTCCACGCCGGTGGCTTCGGCCATGCGCTTGGCAGCGCGGCCGGTCGGTGAAGCCAGCAACACCTTGGCGCCAGCTGCTTTGGCCAAGGCGACCACAAAGCGCGTGATGGTGGTCTTGCCCACGCCAGGCCCACCGGTCAGCACGGCAATCGGCTGTGAGAGCAAGCCCAGCACCGCTGTGCGCTGCAGTTCGTGCAGCTCGATCTGGTTGCGCCGCTCGTGCGCCGCGAGTTGCTCGCGCGTGGCCAACGGTGTGACGCCCGCAGCTGTCAAAAGTTCTTTCACGCGCCGCGCCAGGCCCGCTTCCGAGGCCGCGAGCCACGGGATCCATGCGCGTTGCTGGCCATCCGAACAGGCTTCGACGACGAGGCCTTCGTCGCGTTGCTGGGCCAAGGCGTCGATCGCCGCCATGGCTCCGGCTTCGGTCACCGCTTCCTTGACCAATACGCGCGTGCGCGCCACCAGCTCGCCGACTGTCAAGCAGGTGTGACCGTCATCCGCCGCGGACTCCAAAGCATGCACCGTGGCTGCTTGGGTGCGTCGCGGGTCATCCGCAGCCATCCCCGTGCCCAATGCCAGACGATCCGCGACGCCGAAGCCGATGCCGCGCACGCCGTGGGCAATCAGGTACGGGTTCTCGCGCAGGCGCGCCTCACAGTCGTGTCCGAATTTTTTGACAATGGCCGCAGCTTGGGACGGACCCAGCCCGCCACCGCGCAAGAAAGCATGCACCTGGTGCGTGCCCATGTCGGCCTTGACCGTGCCCACCAACATCTCGCGCAGCGCCGGCTTGAGCCCGCGCACCTCATCCAAGTGCTCGGGTTGCTCGGCGATGGCTTGGAAGGGATCGGTGCTGGGCGCCTTGCGCTCCAACGCTTCGACGATGCGCCGTGCCAGCACCTCACCAATCCCGGGAAAGCGCTCCGAGGCCAAGTACCGCACCGCGCCCTCGGCCGTGGCGGGCGGCAGCACGAGGACCTCGTCGAATTCAAACTGGGGCCCGTGGGCCTTGTGCACAATCCAGCGGCCCCGCATGTGCACCCGCAAGCCCACCGCGGGTTGATCGATCTTGCCGACCGCGCTGACGAGCAGCGGTTCGTACAGTCCGGCGCTGGCTGCGTGGCCGTAACCCTTTTCAGGATGGACTCTTAGAACGCCGTACAGGGTCTCCGCCGAGTGGAAGGTGATGCGGTCAATCGTGCCCCGCAACTCCTCGGGCCCTGCTG
>CAIKQM010000040.1 GCA_903829565.1 uncultured Planctomycetota bacterium | reverse complement strand
TCGCTGCAGGGAAGTCAAAGGCGCGCAGGTCTTGTTCGAGTGATTGCGGGCCGCCCATCACCAGCGCCAACTGGCGGCGATCTTCGCTGCTTTGGCGCTTGATGACTTGGTCGCGCACTGCACCCAGATTCGCCAAGCGCTCGCGGATGCGCCGGCCGACGACTTGCATGTCGTTGTAGCCAGCCGGTGCTTGGTCATCGTTGTAGGTCGGCAAGTCAAAGACTTCCGCGGCCAGTTTGAGGCGCGCTTCGGCTTTTTCAAAGTCGCCACGATCCAGCGAGCGCGCGGACTCTTCGAGCACCGCACTGCCCCAGCTGCGTGCCCGGTCGAGCAGTGCTTGTTCAAGATCGCGCCGGCGCTTGACGAACTCGGGATCGTCCTTCAGCTCGGCCGCACCCTCGACCAAACGCATGGCCAGCAGCGAGCGCCCTGGTTGGGGGATCTCACTGTCAAAATCACAGGCGGCACGCAGTCGCGTGACCACGGCTTCGATCTTGGCCGCGCGTTCGGCTGCTGCGGCTTGTTCGGCTCCGAGCGAGGCACCCAGCTCATCCGCTTGGCGTTGGGCATCGGCTGCGACGGTCGTACCGGCGTACTTTGTCGCCAGTTCGAGCAGCTTTTCGCGGCGCTGGGCAGGCGTCAAATCCTTTTGACCGTCCAGTGTCAGCGCTGCGATCTTGGCCTCTGCCTCGAAGAGCTGCAGTTCCTTGTCGTCCTTCTCCTTGGGCACCTTGGGCTGCGGCTTGGTCGAAACTTTGGGTGTCGTGTCGCCGGTAGCAGAGGTGTCTTCGGAGGCGGCCCCAGTAGCCGTTTGGACGTTCGTTTGCGTGGGGGTGACGGGCTTGGTCGTCGAGCCCGATGACTCCAACTTGGCCAACAAGTCGTCCTTGAAGTACCACGCAGCACCACCCGTGGTGGCCAGCATCAACACCGCGATCAGCGCGCCCGACGAGCTCTTCTTCGTTGGCGCCGCACCTGCTGCGGGCACGGCCGGTCCATCGGCCAAGGTCTCGAGCGCGCGCAGCAGCTCTTGTGCACTCTGGTAGCGTTGCGCAGGGTCCTTCTTCAGCAGACGATCGACAATCGTCGCCAGGCCTGCATCCACCTGCGGGGCTACTTCGCGGATCGAGCGCGGCTCGACCGCCAGCACCTGGCGCACGATGTCGCGCGTGTCCTTGCCTTCAAACGGCGTGCGTCCGCTCAACAGACGGAAGGCCGTCGCGCCCAGCGAATACAGATCGCTGCGCACATCCACGCGCTCGCCGCGAATCTGCTCGGGCGGCATGAAGTGCGGAGTGCCAAAGACCTTCTTCTCGCCCGTGGGCGGTTCCTCGTCTTGCGCATGCGTGGCCAGGCCCAGATCCGCGATCTTGGTTTGCCCCACATGGTTCTGCATCAAGTTCGCCGGCTTGATGTCGCGGTGCACGATGCCGCGTTGTTCGGCGTAAACGAGGCCCGCGGTGGCGTCAAGTAAAATGGACAGCGTCTCGTCCGGCGAAAGGCTGCGCCCATTGCCGACGCGATCTTCGAGCGTGCCGCGCTCCATGTATTCCATGGAGAGGTAGTGCACGCCAGCATCTTCACCCACGTCGTAGACGGTCACGACATTGGGATGGTTCAAGGCGGCGGCGGCGCGCGCCTCGCGTTGGAATTGCGCCACGAACTGCGGATTGGCCGCGTACTTCGAGGCGAGGATCTTGAGCGCCACCTTGCGCTGCAAGTTCTCTTGCGTGGCCAGCCACACGCTGCCCATGCCACCCTTGCCCACTTGTTTCTCGAGCTGGAACCCGCGCACGCGCGGCGTAGCCTTCGTCGCGGGCTCGCTGGCGGGGGGCGCAACCACGCGCACGACGAGCTCTAGCGTGCCCACACGCACCGTGTCCCCGTCGGAGATTGCTGCGGTGCTGACCTTGGCGCCATTCACGTAGGTGCCACCGGCAGAGCCCAAGTCCTTGATGGCCCAGCGTCCATCCTTGGCGCGCGCGAAGGCACAGTGCACGCCTTCCACCTCGGCTTCGGTGCGGACCCAACTGGCGCGCTTGGCATCCGATCCCACCACCAGAGCGCCATGCTCGGGCAGGGGCATGGAGGGGCCCGACCCGCCCACGATCTCCAAAGTCCACTGTCCGCTCACTCGCTCTCCTTCAGTCCTTCGTACAACGCGCTGCCGACGCGCACCCAGTGGGCGCCACGCGCGATCGCTAGATCGTAGTCGCCGCTCATACCCATCGACAATTGGCAACCGCCAGAGAACAGCGCTTCCTGTGCGGCGCCGAGGGCGGCGCAGCGGGCGAAGACCTCATCCGCGGCACGGCGTGCGGCCTCCGCGTCGTCGAGCAACGGCCCCATAGCCATCAGCCCGATGACGCGCACGCGCGTAGCTTCGCGGGCGGCCACCAGCAGCTCCTGCAGTTCCCCAGGGTCGAGGCCACCCTTGGTCTCTTCCGGCCACAGCTTGAGCTGGATGAAGGCCGCGCGCTGCAGGCCTTCGTCCGCACAGATGCGTTCGCAGGCCTCCAACAAGCGCAAGGAGTCGATCGAGTGCAGCACCTCGGCGCACATAAGGACACGGCGCGCCTTGTTGCGTTGTAGATGACCGATCCAATGCCAGCGCGGGTGCAGGTGCGCCAGCAGCGCGTGTTTGGACTCGAGCACATCCGCGCGGTTCTCGCCCAAGTCGCGTTGGCCCAGTGCCAACAACTCGCCACACACCGCCGCCGACACGGTCTTGGTCACCGCCACCAACTGCACGGACTGAGGGGTGCGCCCCGCCGCCGTCGCGCATTGGGCGATGCGCTGCTGGATGCGCGTGAGGTTGGTCTGCAACAACGCTTGCGTGTGCACGTCACAGCTCCGCATCCGCGACCAGCGGATGCACCAAGTCCAAGCGCAAGCGCGCGCGTGTGCGCGGCTCGACTCGCGCGAACTCGGCCACGCGCAAGCCGGCCACCCACACCACGCGTTCATCGGCCAGCACAATCGGCACGCGCTCGCGGCCTTCGCGCGGCACGCCTGCTGCGGCCAAGAAGCCGTGCAATGAGCCTTCTTTCGGCCAGCCCAACGGATGGAACCGGTCGCCAGGTCGCGGGAACCGCACCGCCAGTTGTTGCGGCAAGAAACGCGGATCCAATTCGACGGACAGGCGGCGCGCCAAAGGTGCACAGTTGGGGCCCAACTCCTGCACAGTGGCGCGAATGCTGCGCCCGTCGTCCAGCGCGACGAGGCCGGGCAAGGTCAGCTCCACGCTCGGCGCTGGGTTGTCCCACACCTCGTCAAAAGGAAGTGACAACTGCTGCGGGTGTACGCCACGCGCCACGCGCGGCGGTTCCAACAGCACGCGATCCGAGCGCAGCACCAGGCTCCACCCATGCGGCATAGCCAAGCGTGTCGTGCGGCCGCGCGACAACAGTTCCACTGCATGTTCCAGCACCGCGCGCTGCACGAAGGTTCCAATGCCCTCGTGGAGCAAGCGAGCCAACACGCGCCGACGCAGCGCCCGCGGCAGGGCCATCAACACACCGCGCGCTAGCGAGCCACCCCAGTAGCCATCGGTCACTCCGCGCCGCGCTGCCAAATGCACCGGCGCGTCCCACACGATCAACGCGGTGGCGGCCGCCAGCTCGGCATCCATGCGCAGCACATCCGCGCCCACGGGTGCGAGTGGATGCGCCCGTTGAGCCGCAGTCTCGGCCTCGTCCACGAAGGGCAAGTGCACATGCTGCAGAGCAGCACGCAACTCGCCGCGCGACAAGCAGCGCAACGGCCGCACGAGCGTCTGATGTCCGCGGCGTTCGCGCGCCGCAACATGGATCCAGCCACCAACTTCGCCGGTGGGGCGCACATCGCCTAGCGCGATCGTGCTGTACGCGTTCTGCGCGGCCCACGCGCACACGGCGTCCAGATGCGCCGGCTGTCCATGCGCGCCTTCCAAGGGCACCCAGCGCACGCCCAAGTGCCGGCACAGCTCGCGCGCCGCCTCGGCCTCCGCCGTAGGGCCTCCCACATGCACCGCCACCAGATCGGGGCGCGGGTGTGCGGCCGCTGCCAAGGCCACCAAGGCCGAGGACCCGATCCCGCCCGACAGGGCGATCGCCAAGGGCTCTGTCGCGGCCAAACCCGCCCCACGAGCCAGCCCTGCCCAGCGATGGGGCGGGAAGGGGTCGTGGATGGCTGACGGCGGGCGCATGGCAAAAGGGTCAGGGTAGGGGTTCAGGATACCTGTTTCGGGAGCAGACGCTGCCGTCGGGGCGGCCTCGCGTTGAAGCAATCGGCCGCGGTCGCTACTTTGCGCCCTTCTATCCGCCAAAAATCTGCACCCAACCACCCCCAGCCCACCCCACCTATGGCCACCAAGATCGCCATCAACGGCTTCGGCCGCATCGGCCGCAACGTCTTCCGCATCGCCTGCTCACGCCCCGAGCTCGAGGTGGTGTCCATCAACGACCTCACCGATGCCAAGACGCTGGCGTACTTGCTCAAGTACGACTCGGTCCACGGCCGTTTTGAAGGCGAAGTCACGGCGGACGGTGATGCCTTGGTGGTCAATGGCCGCCGCATCCCGGTCACGGCCGTCAAGGATCCGGCCCAGTTGCCGCACGCGGCCAACGCGATCGACATCGTGATCGAGTCGACGGGCGTCTTTACCTCGCGTGAAGGTTGCGAGAAGCACCTCACGGCGGGGGCCAAGAAGGTCCTGTTGACGGTGCCGGCCAAGGACGCCATCGACGCGACGATCGTGCTCGGTGTCAATGATGGGACGCTGAAGAAGGAGCACCGCATCGTCAGCAATGCCTCGTGCACGACCAACTGTCTCGCGCCCGTCGCCAAGGTGCTCGACGAGTGCTTTGGCATTGAGCGCGGCCTGATGACGACGGTGCACGCTTACACCAACGACCAGAACATCCTCGACTTGCCGCACAAGGACCTGCGCCGCGCGCGCGCCGCGGCGGTGTCGATCATCCCGACTACTACGGGTGCCGCCAAAGCGGTGGGCGAAGTGCTGCCGGGCTTGAAGGGCAAGCTCGACGGCGTGGCGATGCGCGTGCCGGTGCCGGACGGCTCGATGATTGACCTGACCTGCGTGTTGAAGAAGTCGGTCACGGTCGACGAGGTCAACGCAGCGATGAAGTCCGCGGCACACGGCGCGCTCAAGGGTGTCCTGGGCTACACGGAAGACCCGATCGTCTCGGCCGACATCATCGGCTGCCCGGACTCGAGCCTGTTCGACGCCAAGTCGACCATGGTGATGGCCGGCAACATGGTCAAGGTCGTGTCGTGGTACGACAACGAGTGGGGCTATAGCTGCCGCGTGGTGGACCTCGCTACCAAGATGGCCAAGCTCTGATCATGAAGCTGGACGCCGCACGACTCGATGAGCTGCAGGTGACTGGTCGCCGCGTGTTGGTACGCGTGGACTTCAACTGTCCGCAAGATGAGACGGGTGCCATCACGGATGACACTCGGAT
>CAIKQM010000039.1 GCA_903829565.1 uncultured Planctomycetota bacterium | reverse complement strand
GCCACCACACATGCTCCGCATCGCGCCGCGACAGCGACTCCAACGGCCACTCATCCGCCACCGGCGACGAGCTGTACACACGCACGGTGGTCTGCGTCCGCAACGCGGCCGCGAGCTCGAGCGCGTAGTCACCAATCCCCGAACGCACCAACCCCGCGGGTCCCTCCCGCGCAGGCGGCACCACCAGCGCCACATGCACCTGAGTCACATGGCCGCCTTGGTCACGCGGTCAGGATCTCGACTCCACTCGGGCCGAGGTAGAGCGAGTGTTCGTACTGTGCCACCATCACACCTTCTTCTTCGACCAGCGGCGGATAGCGCATCAACGAGCCTTGCTTGGCAAGCTGCGTGATCGTGTGTTCGACCGCCTCACGGTCCAAGTGGTTGAAGTAGCGCCGCGCGATCGGCAAACCGCGCCAAGCTTCGATCGCCTTCAACACATCCTTGTCGAGCCCCTTCGCCTTCATCGGCGGGCGCACCATCATGAACACCTCGGCCTTGCCAGCTTCGCGAATCCAACCGCGCCCTGTCGAGGCGAACGGCTCAATCGCGAACACAGTGCCTTGCTTGAAGGTGCCGCCACCACGCTCGCCGTAGTTCGGAATCTGCGGAGCCGTGTGCACCTTCCAACGCGCCAAGCCATGGCCCGTCAGGTTGCGCACCGGCTGAAAGCCCGCAGCCACAATCGTGCGCTCGATCGCCGCACCCACATCGCCCACTTGCACGCCTTCGCCCACAGTCGCGATGGCCGCAGCCAACGCCGAGCGCGATGACTCGATCAACGGCGTCCAACGCTTGTCCTTCGACAAGTCGATCGTGGCCGCCGTGTCGGCGATGTAGCCATCCACATGCACGCCGAAGTCGACCTTGACGCAGTCACCTTCCTCGTAGGTCTGCTCATCAACCGGCGAGGAGCAGTAGTGCGCCGCGACATAGTTGCGCGAACTCTGGGCCGGGAAACCGGGCTCGCCCCCGCGCGCGCGAATCATCGTCTCGACCGTCTCGAGCACGCTGCGAATGGTCACACCGGGCTTCACATTCTCCTTGGCCCATTCGCGGCACTCGGAAGCGATCTTGCCCGCCTTACGGAAACAGCTCAGTGCGTAGTCGTCCACGGCGCGATTGTAGCCCCGCTGCTGCGACGGAATCCGAGCTAGAGGTCAAAACAACGGTCAATCCGGCCGATTCATAGCTGCATGCGGCGACCTACACGACTGGCGACTCTGCTGCTGACGGGCCTGCTGGCCGGTTGGCTCGCCGGTTGCGCCACCAAGAGCGTGCGCACGCCTGCGGGTGGCGCCCTTGCGGTGGTCGAGCACGCGCACGCCGGCAATCAGTTCCGTTTCGAGCTGGACGGCCGCAGCGTGGGTGAAATCATGCGCTTCACGCCCCAAGACACGCAGGGCGTGGCCCAACCCGAACGCGCCTATTGGTCCGTGCGCAACCGCTATGGCCAAGAGTTGGGCATGGTCGACCGCCTGGGTCGCGCGTGGCGCCGTCGCCCCCACGCCGAGCCCGAATGGCTCAGCACCGGCACCGTCACCGAGGGCGCGCGCCGCATCTTGGGCCTTTCGCCCGAGGCAATCTTGGTCGAAGTCCCACTGGACTCTTGACGTACCCGACAGGAAACTGGGCCAGCCATGAACGACTTCCTAGCCTGGCTCGTGTTTGCGATCTCCTTTGTGGGCCTAGTGACCTGGGTCCGCGGGCGCGGACGCTGCTGAGGTAGGTAGGGTCGTCGCCCCCGTGTGGGGCGCTGTTTTTTGGGCCTCATTTTGCACCTGATAGCCGCGCAACCATGGCGGCCTATCTCTTTGTTTTAAAAGAACTTATGTCTCG
>CAIKQM010000038.1 GCA_903829565.1 uncultured Planctomycetota bacterium | reverse complement strand
CGATCGGCGCAGCGCACTTGGTAGTGCAGATCGCTGCCTGCATGAGCTGCTCCGCGCACGGAGAGTGGCGTGTCTCCTGCTGCAGGATAGGTTGCTGTGCCATCCAAGACCGGACGCACAGCGAGGCGACGCAGCGTTCCGGACACACACATGAGTCCATCGCCGAAAGGCACCCCCCATGTGCGTCGTTGCGAGCCTTGCACAAACACGGCGACTCCGGGTGGCAAGCCAGTGGCGTGCAACTGCACTGTGTCGGTGCTGATGCTCGCGGTGCCTGTGGCGCGGAGCCGCGAGCCGTAGCCCAAGCTGTGCTTGCAGCCGCTCCACATGCCGAAGGGCATGTTGTTGCCGCACGGGCAGAAGCTGCCGGATCCGTCACCAAAGCAGTACGGCTCGCCGGTGTCTTCGGGGCCGCGTACGAGCTGAAAGCCGTTCACTGCGGCAGTGGTGCCAAGTTCTTCTGACACATGCCGCGCCTCCACGGTGAGGCGCCCATTCGGACCTACCCAAATGTGGTGCACTGTATGGGTCAGGCCCTGGGCGTGAGTGTCACTCCAAGTCGGGCCCACGGTCCCTGCGCCTTCGAGGGAGCCAACCACAGAGACTTCTACAGAGGTTTCAGGCCACGGCTGCCATCGACGTGCGTAGGTGTAGAGCGTGTAGTTCCCGCTGGCCAGGCCGTCTAGTGTCCACTGCGCGGTCGCAGCGGGGCTTGCGGGGTAGTCGAGCTCGCCATAGTCGGCCATCAACAACTGGAAGTTGTCGAGCAAAGGTAGGGCAGGCTGCGGCTCGTAGTTCAACTCACCCGAACCGCCGATGCGCGTCAGCAGCACGCCAGATGGTCGTCCTTCGAGGTCATACAACTCTGTGGGAGCTGGTCCGCAGACCAGGTTCCAATGGCCGGCTTGGCCTGCTGCGGCGCCATAGGTCGCAGCGGGGGCACTGCTGGGTGGTGCACCCGCAGTCGACAGATCGATGTTGAGCCCCTGACCCACGGCCGACGGGGCCGCGAGCGCGAGGCACAGGTACAGACGCATGGGTCACCTCCGGTCGCCCAGAGAGGGGCGTGACCACTTGCGTCATCGACACATCGCAAAGCCCTAATAAGACCGGATCCGGTGGGGTACCGGATCCGGGACTGTCAAGTAGACCAGACGGCTGATGTGGAGCCTTGGATCAGGGTCCCCAAGTGATGCTGTAGCCGTTGGTTAGGTTGAAGGTGCTAGCCGTGCAGAAGGCTGCCGCGTTGCGATACCAGACTTGGTAGTTGCGCGTAGCACCTGCCGGAACCACACCGCGCACAGAGACGGCCTGATCGCCGGTCACGGGGTACTGCGATGCACCACCGATGTTCGACTTGGTGCCCAAGCGCACCACCGTGCCGCTGGCGCAGCGCAGGCCATCACCGAACAGCGCACCAGCTCCCGCGCTGGTTTGCGTCGTGCCTTGGAAGTACAGCGCGTTGCTGTTCGGCATGCCCGAACCAGTGAGAGCAACAGAGTCATTCGCGAGGCTGGCGAGACCTGTGGCGCCAAGCACTGCGCCGACGCCGAGCGAGCTGAGGCAACCAGCATTGCTGCCCGCCGCAGAGTTGTTGCCACACGGACAAGCGCTGCCGCTGCCATCACCAAAGCAGTACGCCGTGCCCGGTGCGACAGGGGCGCGCACAAGCTGGAAGCCGTTGATGGAACCGTAGTTGGTGGTCGGCGTGTTGAGCGTGTCGGTGGTCACCACGAGGTTCGCACCAGCAGCCAAGGTCAAGGTGTGACGCGCGTAGGTGATGCCCTGCGCATGCGGCGAACCGCTCCACAAGGCAGGCCCCACTTGTTGTTGGCCTTCGTTGGCTCCCGCGACAGTGACCTTGGTGTAGTACGTCTGCGGGAAGTCCGGCGCGATCGCGTAGGTGTACACCGTGTAGTCACCAGGCAACAGGTTCGCGAAGGTCCAGACGATGCTGCCGCCGGGTGCACCGAGAGATGTGTTGCCTACATCGCTCGCATCTTCGAGCAGGAGGTCGTCGTCGCCGTTCCAGTTAGGGTTGTTGATGGCGAAGTCGCCAAAGCCACCTTGCGGTGTGACGGTCACCGGTGTCGCGACACCGCTGAGGTCGCTCAAGCCCACGGCGACTTGGCCTGTGGTGCTGACGCCGTTCCAGAAGCCACTTTGTCCGGCACCTGCGCCGTACAGCGTGGACGGCAACGGGTGCGATTGGTTGGCGCCCACATCCAAGTTGAAGGACTGAGCGGAGGCGTACCCAGCAGTGCTGGCCATCAGGAGAGGGAGGAGGATGCGCATGCGCACCACGATAGCGCATCCTCGCGATTGGTGGGGACTGTCAACCAGATTCGACAGTCAAGCAGACTCGACAATGGCGATCATGCGCTCAAGGCTCGTGCGGGCGTGGGCGACGATGTCCTGCTGCTCCTGGGCCGTCAGGCGTTCGCGCGAGCCCGTGACCTCGTTGACCACATCGCCCGGCAGCACGCGATTGGACTCGGGTGCGCGTCCTTTCAGCAGCAAGTCCAGCATGCCTGCAAGGTGCGGCGGATCATTGCGTGCCATGGTGGCGCAACCGCACCCGGCTGCGGGGTAACCCGGCTCCGGCACTTCGGTTAGGTGCACGATGGAGACGCCACGGGCAGCCGCCTGTTGGCGCGCATTGCGCACGAAGTGGCCCTCGGTGCCAATGGCGATCTTGTCGCCCGGCTGGGCCTCCATGACGGCCCGCCAGAGGTAGTCGGTAGAGCCCGAGCCATCGGCCGCCTGTACGGTTTCCAAGGGCGACTCCGGGTGCACCAGCACGCGCCAACCGTGGCGCTTCCAGTACGCCACATGGTCGGGGCGGAAGACGGTATGCACGCCGCAGAAGCTGCCCCACAGGATCATTTGGGCGCGGTCCAAGGCGGCGAGCCCACCCTTGGTGTCAAGAATACTGGCACCCGCCGTGAGCTCTTTGGGATCGGGTAGTTGCACCACACGCGTGGGATCGAGTCCCAGCTTGTGTGCCGTGTTGCGCCCCAAGTG
>CAIKQM010000037.1 GCA_903829565.1 uncultured Planctomycetota bacterium | reverse complement strand
GTTGCCCGGGATCAGGAACACGCCGAGCGCGGTGGCGACGAGCATGCCCCAGAAGACCGCCGTGCCCATGACGTTCTGCGCGCCGGCGCCGGCGCCGGTGGCCCTCATCAGCGGCACGACGCCCAGGATGAAGGCCAGCGACGTCATCAGGATCGGCCGGAAGCGCAGCTTGGCGGCCAGCACGGCCGCTTCGGCGACGCTCTTCCCCTCGTTGCGCAGCACGACCGCGAACTCGACGATCAGGATCGCGTTCTTGGCCGCGAGGCCCACGAGCGTGAGCAGGCCGATCTGGAAGTAGATGTCCATGTCGATCCCGCGCAGGCTCGTGGCCGCGAGGGCTCCGAACACGGCGAGCGGAACGGCGAGCAACACCGCGATCGGGAGCGACCACGACTCGTACTGCGCCGCGAGCAGCAGGAACACCACCACGAGGCCGAACAGCAGGACGATCGACGCCTCGGAGCCGGCCTTCACTTCCTGATAGGTCTGACCGCTCCAGTCGAAGCCGTAGCCCGCCGGCAGCTCTGCCGACAGCTCGCGCAGCAAGCGGATCGAGTCGCCGGTGGACAATCCCGCGGCGGGTGCGCCGGCAATCTGCACGGCCGGATAGCCGTTGAAGCGCGAGACCATGTTCGGCCCCGCCGCGTAGTCGACGGAGACGAGCGAGGCGAGCGGCACCATCTCGTTGCGCCGCGAGCGCACGTGGAAGCGACCGATGTCCTCCGGCGCTCCGCGGTGCTCCGGGGCCGCCTGGATGTTCACGCGGTAGATGCGCCCGTTGAGCACGAAGTCGTTGACGTACAGAGCCGAGAGATACGCCTGCATCGCCATGTACACGTCGCTGATCGGCACGCCCATGAGCTGCGCGCGCGCCCGATCGAGCTCGACCTTGACTTGCGGCAGGCTCACGTCGAGGTTCGTGGAGAGCCCCGCGACCTGACCGCTCTCGCGCAACTTCTGCACGAGCGCCGCGCTCACCTGCGCGAGCTCGCGCACGTCATCGCCGCTCTTTTGAAGGAGCTGGTACTCGAAGCCGACGCGCGTACCGAGGCCGGGCACTGGCGGCGCATTGAACGCGAGGACCAGCCCCTCCGGCTCCGCGCCCCAGCGCTGGTAGAAGCCCATGAGCAGCGTGCGCAGGCGCTTTTCCGGAACCTTGCGCTCTTCCCAAGGCTCGAGCGTCACGAACATCGTGAAGGCGTTGGTCCCCGCGACCCCGCCCGCGAGCGTGTTCTGGCCCCCGAGCGTGATGACCTGCCGCACTCCCGGCGTGCGCAGCAGGTCTTCCTCGACGCGCTTCGCCAGCGCATCCGTGCGCCCGAGCGCGGCTCCTTCCGGCAACAGGCCGGCGACGATGAAGTAGCCTTGGTCCTCCTGTGGGATGAAGCCCGTTGGCATGGAGGCGAAGAGCTTCCATGTTCCGAAGCCCAGCGCAACGAACAGCGCGAGGCCGATCACGGCGCGCTTCAGAAGCCCGCTGACGATTGCCGTGTAGCCGGCAGTGAGACGATCGAAACCGCGGTTGAAGAGCCCGAAGAAGCCGCCCTTGTGTCCGTGGGATGGCCTCAGCAGCAGCACGCACAGGGCCGGGCTCAGCGTCAGCGCCACGAAGCCCGAGATGGCGACGGAGACGGCGATCGTGATCGCGAACTGCTGGTACATCTGGCCCGTGATGCCGCCCAGGAAGGCGACCGGCACGAACACCGCACCCAGCACAAGCACGATGGCGATCACCGGCCCGGTGACCTCTTGCATGGCCTCAATGGTTGCGTCGCGCACCGACAACGCTTTCTCATGCATCAAGCGCTCGACGTTTTCGACCACGACAATCGCGTCGTCCACGACGATGCCGATCGCCAGCACCAAGCCGAACAACGTGAGTGAGTTGATGGAGAAGCCCAGGAGCTTCATGCCGGCAAAGGTGCCCACAATGGACACCGGAACGGCAAGCAACGGCACCAGAGTGGCACGCCAGCTTTGCAAGAAGATGAAGACCACCACCAAGACCAGCACGATGGCTTCGAACAGCGTGTGCACCACCTCTTCCACCGAGGTTTCGATGAAGATGGTGGTGTCGTACGGTACAGAGAACTTGACACCCGCCGGGAAGGAGCGCTCCAGCGACTCCAGTGCAGCGTCGATGCCTGCGCGCGTGTCCAGCGCGTTGCTGCCCGAGGCCAAGTAAACCAGAACGAGCGTGGTCGGCTTGCCGTCCAAGCGGCCAAACAAGTCATAGCTTTGCGAGCCCAGTTCGACCCGCGCTACGTCGCGCACGCGCACATACGATCCATCCGCATTCGCGCGCAGCACGATCTCGCCGAACTCGCTGGGCTCCTCCAAGCGGCCTTTGGTGATGACCGGCAGTGTCAGTTCGGTAGAGCCATCGCTGGGCTCTTGGCCCACACGACCGGCTGCATAGAGTCCGTTCTGCTCGGAGATGGCCGAGCGCACATCCGCGACCGTCATCCCCTTCTGCGCCAAGCGATCCGGGTCCAGCCAGATCCGCATCGAATAGTCTTTGGCGCCGAAGCAGAAGACATCGCCCGCGCCTGGCACGCGCTTGAGCTGATCGACAATGTTGGCCGTCGCGTAGTTCGACAAGTAGATCTCGTCGAAGCGCGGGTCATCGCTTTGCAGCGCCACGACCATCAACAAGTCGGTCGAGGTCTTCGCCACAACGATGCCCTGTCGCGTGGCCTCCTGCGGCAGCTTCGGTTCGGCCAGCTTGACGCGGTTTTGAATGTCCACCGCGGCAAGGTCTAGGTCTGTGCCGATCTCAAAGGTGGCCGTCGTCGTCAACTGGCCATCGTTGGTGCACTGCGACGAGAAGTACAACAAGTCCTTGGCGCCCGAGAGCTGCTGCTCGATCGGTGCAGCCAAGGCTTGTGCCACGGTCTCGGCGCTGGCGCCCGGATAGGTGGCCTTGATGCGCACCGTGGGCGGCGTGATGGGAGGGAACTGCGCAATCGGCAAGGTGAAGATGCACAGCGCACCCACCAAGACGATCAACACAGACAAGACCGTCGCGAAGATCGGGCGGTCGACGAAGAACTTCGAGATCATTGCTGTTGTTGGACCTCCACGCCCGGCCGCAAGCGCTGGACGCCATCGGTGACCACAACATCATTGGCCTTCAAGCCGGACTCGATCAGCCACTCTCCATCGAGCCACTCACCCAACTGCACCGGGCGCGCCTGCGCTTTACCGCCCTCGATGACATACACCGTCGAACCAGCAGCGGAGATCTGGACCGCACGCTGCGGCACTGTCAAGCAATTCGGACGCGTGATGCCCAGCAAGGACGCAGTCACGAACTGGCCTGGCAGCAACTTGTCCTCAGGGTTGGCGATTTGAGCTTGCACCTCACCTGTGCCTGTCGCCGGATCGATGGCGATGGCGCGGAAGCTGATCTTGCCCTCATTGGGAAAGCGCTGGCCATCCAGCGTCGTAACGGCGACACGCAGTTCATCCACGGTCGGCACACTGAGCAGACCTTTGGCTACACCATCACGCCAACGCAAAAGGTCATTCTCCGACACGCGGAACGAAACCTTGATGGGATTGGTCTCTTGGACGTAGGTCAACAACGAGTTCTGACCGCCGTCGACCAGCGAGCCCACATACTTCTCGGCCTTGCCGACTTTGCCGTCAAACGGAGCGACGAGGCGCGTGTATTCCAGATCGAGTTCGGCCTTCTGCACACCACTCTCTGCGATCTCGACTTGCGCCGTGGCCGTGCGCTGTGCGGACTGGGCGTCGTCCAGTTCTTTCTGCGCCGCCGCATCCGCTGCTACGAGCTGCGTCTTGCGCGACACGGCGAGGTCCGCATCGGCGAGCTTGGCTTGGGCTTGTTCCAGTTGCGCCTGCGCAGAGACGAGCGCGGCTTCGAAAGGCCGGCGATCGATTTCCTGCAGGAGTTGACCGGCCTTCACCGCCTGGCCTTCTTGGTATTCCTGCTTGACCAATGTTCCCGCCACACGCGCACGGATCTCGACGCGCTGGTTGGCCACGGTCTGGGCCACCATGCGGATGGGCAGTTCGACCACGCGCGGCTCAAGCGTGATGGTCTTGACGGACGGCTTCTGGGGCGGAATTGCCGGCGGCGGTTCCGTACAGGCTACCGCCAGAAGCACAACCGATACGAGGGCCAACGGGAGGCGAGTCAACAGATGGTTCATGTCAGGTTCTCTGGACAGGTTCAGCGTGCGGGTTGTGCTTCGAACGAGCCGCCAAGGGCCAAGTGGAGGTTGATGCGTTGCTGGAACAGCTCTTGACGCACCTGCAACAAGGTCTTGGCGGCAGCGGCATGGTTGGCGTGCAGTTGGTCCACCTCCAAGATGGTTGCTTCACCGGTGCCGTAGCGAGCTTCGCCTGCATCCCGCGCGCGCAGCAAGCGCATCTCGGCATCACGCAGCTCACCTTCACGCAACCGCAGCACGCGCTCATTCGCCAAGGCCGTTTCGACCTCGAGGAACGCGCGTTGCGCGGTCTTGACCCACGAGGCTAAGGCCTCGCGCTCGGCTGCTTGCGCGATGCGCACCTGCGCCTCGCGTTCGCCACCGTCGAAGAGCGGGCCGAGCAGATTCGCACCGAGGTTCCAGACCAAGTTCGCCGGATCGAACAGGTTCGAGAGATCGCCGCTCGCTTGGCCGCCGCCGGCGGTGAGTGCGATGCGCGGCAACTTCGCGGCCTTGGCTGAACCTACGCGTCCGAAGGCTGCGGCGACGCGACGGTCGGCAGCGACCACATCTGGACGCCGCTCCAGCACTTCAGACGGGATCCCTACCGGCGGCTCACCAGGCAAAGCCGGCAAGCCCGTCGCCACATCCACTTCATTCGAGGGATAGCGGCCCAACAGCGCTTCCAAGGAACGCAGAGCCGAGTCGTACGCGCCCTTGCTGGCTTCCCACGCTTGGCGTGTGGTGGCCGCCTGCCCCTCCGCGGTATCGAGGTCCGCGCGCTTGGCTTCACCGGCGTCGTAACGAGCCTTGACCACGCGGGCCACGCGTTCGCGTTGCGCAAGCAACGACTGATCGAGCGCAACCTGTTCCTTGGCCGCAATCGCGAGGAACCAACCTTGCGCCGTGCGCGCGGCGATCGACTGACGCGCGTACTCATAGTCTGCTTGTGCAGCCACCGCATCCAAGGCCGCCGCTTGTGCAGCGTTCGACAAACGCCCCCACACATCGGCTTCCCACGACACGGACAAACCCAGGTTGAAGCTGCTGGCCGTGCCGCGTGCATCACTGCCGCGCTCGGCTCCTCCAACGGCGTCAACTTTAGGTGACAAAGCCGAGTCAGCCTTGCCAGCCTCGGCAGCAGCGCGATCGCGCCGCGCCGCCGCGATGGCCAAGTCCGGGTTGTTCTTCTCGGCCTCGAGCACTAGAGCATCAAGGCGCGCATCGCCAAAGGTGGCGAGCCAGTTGTCGGCCACCTTGCCCGCATCGGTGGCGTTCGCGTACGCCTCCCGCACCGGAGTCGGGGCTCGGTCCTTCGTCGGCGGAGCCGTCTCGGCGGCGCGACAGCTGATAAAGAACAGGCTGACGATGAGTGGAGCACCGAGAAGCGTGGAGCCAACTACGGTGGATGCGACGGGGCTTTGGCGGATCATGCTGAAGGGGGGGGGCGTGCGCCGCGTTCACAAGGAATGCGGCGCGCAGACTCTAGCAATCACGCACCTCCGCTGCTGCGTTGGCTTGCATTCAGTCTCCCCTCCCGCAGTCCAGGCGGCCCCGCCTCACGTGCGCACGCGCGTCTTTGATAGGTGGCGACACGTCGAATCCGGCGGAGCAGTCCAGCAAGGCTGCCGCGCGGGCTAAACCTCGCCCAAGCAAAGGCACTGGGAACATGCACGACGAGACACCGCACGACGAGACACCGCACGGCGAAGAACACAACCACGACGGCGAGCAAAGGCGGCGCCGCCGCTCCGAAGGACGCTATCGACGCTCTGGGCGCTTTGGCCCTTCAGGTCGCCGCCCCGCAGTGCCGCGCCGGGCCCGGATGCGGCAGCTCAACGGGCTCAACGAAGGTCTGGACAGCCACGAACTGTATGCCACGCAGACAGCACGCTCTGGCGAAGGCCTCTACACGCTTGAGGTCTGGGCGCTATCGCCACGCATCGGACGCTGCAAACGCTTCATCCTCGAGAATCCCGGCTACGTAGAGGGCGCACCGTGTTGGGGCCTCGTGCTCTCCTCAGGGGATAGCGCCTTGCGTACGGTCCTCCGCCTGCGTTGGCTCGGCCGGCCATTCCTACCCATTCCTGGCCCGCAACTCGAGCCGCCGACGCTGCTACGTGGTCACTCTTGGTCGACCTGCCTGGAAGCCGAGTTCGGGCTGCATTCGTTGGCCGAAGCTCTGCGGGCGCAAGGCTTGGGTGTCGTCGTGTACTGAGGCTTTGGGGCCGCGCGCGCGAGGCGTGCGCGGCCCTGTGCGCGTCGCCGCGGGCGATCACCTGCGCGTATGCGTTCCATCACGCGCGTCGCACGCGTTCAAAGAAGGACGAGGGCTGCACAGTGCGGCCTAGACCACAACTCTTGCGAGTACGAACGATGCACCAGCGCACAGACAAGCAAACAGGACAACGCAACCTGCGTAACTACCAGACGTATGTCGTATTGCTCGACGAAGAGGCACTCAAGCACCCCAAACTGCGCAACGCGAACCCGGAGCGTGTGCCGGGCATGCCTTGTGTGTACGTAGGCAGCACGAGCAAAACCAAAGCGCAGCGTTTCGCAGACCACAAGCGCGGCCACAAGTCCAGCTGGTGGGTCCGACAGTACGGACTCATGCTCCTGCCCGAGGAGTATGTTGCCACCAGCAGCTGGGCGACCCGCGCCGAGGGTTATGCTGCCGAACGGCGACTCCTGCGCGAGCTACGCAGCCGAGGCTGGGTGGCTTGGTCCAACTAAGACCACGCGTTCAAAGACGCTCAAGCTCTGCCCGCTCGAGCAAGCGCAAGCGATCGCGCAAGGCGGCCGCATCCTCGAAGCGCATAGCCTCGGCCGCGCGGAGCATGTCGTCTTTGGTTTTGGCGATCTCGCCACGCAAACGCGACGGATCCAGCAAGGCGGGATCCCCGAGTGGACCGAAGGGCAAGCTTTTCGCACCTTTTTTGCCCTTTTTGCCCAGTTCAGGCAACGGGGCCACCTCCACATAGTCCATCTCGTACAACGCCTCGAGGCTTTCGCGCACGGGCTTGATGACGGTCTGCGGCACGATGCCACGCTCGGCGTTGTACTCGATCTGTTTGGCGCGCCGGCGGGTCATCTCCGAGATGGCCCGCTCCAT
>CAIKQM010000036.1 GCA_903829565.1 uncultured Planctomycetota bacterium | reverse complement strand
GTGAGGGTAGTCACCACTGCTTACACTTGTCAATTTATTTTTACTACTCATGGCGGCTAGGTAGGATCTGGGTCATGCAGCGCTCAACCCTTGTTTGCATAGCACTAGCCGCCTGTAGTCCAATCGGGAGAGAGCAAGCTAACGGAGTTGCAGCGCGTGCTCCTTGAGCACTGACGAAACTGATGGCCAGCACACCGGTTTCGCTCGCAAACTACATCGATCGAGAGCACTGGCCGGTGCTGCGCATCAAGGCGGGCCAACCGGAACTCCTCATCTACGAAGGCCCGCGAGGCGCAGTGCCTCCGCTCGTTGCTGGTGTGCGCAACGAGCGACGGAGTGAATCCGAATTTCAGGTCCTCGGCTTGCAATGTCTCGGTGGGCTTCGAACCTGGCAGCGCGCCCGCTGTGGCAAGCTCAGGGCTGGAATTCTGTGCCGCGTTGGTGCCCGACCCCAGCAGCGGAGGCTTGAGCTCCGTCGTCTGGTACGCCTACCGGCTGCGAAGCGCGCAAGCAGGTCCGCTGCGGCGCTGGTCCGATCTGGCCGGAGGAATGGTGCATGGCGCAGGCGGCGAGGCCAATCTCTCTGGCTGGGCGGTCTACGCACCGAAGCTCGGCGCGCCGTCTACGAACGGCAGCTCCGATACGGTGCGCTTCGGCTTTGCGCCTGATCTGCCTGCGTGTGTGCTCACGTTGACCGCGTTGGCCCCGGCGGCGGACAGCGCGCCACACCACGCGCGTGGTTCCTGCGACCAACGGCGCGTTCGTCCCACGGGTTCAATTGGCTTGACGGTCGGCCGCAACAGCGGCTAGATTTCGGGTTGTGAAATTGCTCAATGCTGACAATTTGACAGTTTTCAGCACCACAACACTATCCTTGCTCCTTGTCATTCCGATGACGCGCAAGTTTGCAGCTCCTCCACCTGCAATAGAATGCCCATACATCTGCGATGCATCGGTAGAAACTCGTTCCCCAGCGCCACAACTGGGCTGCACGCATATCGGCTGGAGCTGTTCACCGGCGCAAGATGGCACTTCCGCATCCCCCTGCGGCATCCTGAGTACATGCTCCGGCTGCGCCCAGTCCTGCACTTGGGTGCTAACCCTGAATGGTTGCACACAGGTGGCATGGAAGTGGCAAGGCCTCGCAGCGCAGGAGCTGCGTGGATACTGTGGCTCCGAGGTCGCCTGGCGCAGCGATATCGACGACGACAGTGATGGCATCTACGACGACAATTGGTTGAAACACACGCTCAAGTGCAAGTGTCCATGAACACTTGCATCGTGATGACATCAATGCTTTTGGCCCTTGCGCTAATGACAGGCTGCGATAGGGCGGATCCCGCAACTGTGCTGCCCTGCAAACCCGCGGCAGCGGTAGAGGAACTGCAGCGCATGTTCCTTAATGGTGAAGGTGCAATGAGTGGATCCGTCGTCGCCGTGAAGCTGGATGCCGGCTCGTCGAGTCCCCTGCGTGACTACGCAAGCGCGTCCCATTGGCCGGTTGTACGAGTGCGCGACGGCCAGCATGAGCTCCTGATCTACGAGGGACACGCTGCGCATCGC
>CAIKQM010000035.1 GCA_903829565.1 uncultured Planctomycetota bacterium | reverse complement strand
TCCTGCCCTTGATTCGCCGGCGCGTGCCTGCGGCGCGGTTCACCATCGTCGGCTCCAAACCGGTCGAGCGGGTTCAGCGCCTCGCCGCCATCGAGGGCGTCACCGTTACCGGCCGCGTCGAGGATGTGCGCGCCTATGTGCACGCCGCGGCGGTGTCGGTGGCCCCCTTGCGCATCGCGCGCGGGATCCAGAACAAGGTTTTGGAGGCCATGGCCTGCGGCGTGCCCGTGGTGGGGACGACCTCCGCGACGCAGGGCGT
Organism: uncultured Planctomycetota bacterium; assembly: GCA_903829565.1. Lineage (GTDB taxonomy): Bacteria > Planctomycetota > UBA1135 > UBA1135 > SXXH01. The sequence goes on along the minus strand of CAIKQM010000035.1, from coordinate 4,632 downwards.
GGAATGTGTGGCGGGGCGCGACCTGCTGGTGCGCGATGCGGCGGCGGACTTTGCGGACGAGGTGGTGCGCTTGCTGCAGGATCCGGCCGAGGCGGAGGCTTTGGGCGCGCGCGGACGGGCCTTGGTAGAGGAGCGCTACGCGTGGGAGCGGGTGCTGCAGCCTCTGGAGGCGTTGGTGACGAAGTTGGTGTCCTGAAAAGTGACTTTGCGGGGACACGGAGCCCCCGCCGCACGTCAGGGGTGCGGGTGGAACCCGCATGCAGACGGACACGCAAGACTTGGCCCGCAAGACAGTGCTACGGGCGGTAGCTTGGGGGGTGCTGGCTGGCCTCACGGTGCTGATTTTCGACCTGATTTGGGTCGAGGAGCCGGGCCAAGCCTGGCCGGTACGTTGGCTGCGCTTGGCAGCGGAACACCCCTTGCGCATGGGGCTGGTGGGGGCCGGATTGTGCTTGACATGCAGCCGAACTTGGTGCCCGGATAGCCCACCCGAAGCAACGGGAACTAGCGATGGTAAATAACCTATGCATAAGGCTTTACGACTAGCAACACCGAAGACCACAGTGCCATGTGTCAAGAACGATTTACAGACTGCGGCCTAGGAACCACACCTCCCATGGCGTATCTTGATGGCTTCGGTGTGGCGTTGCCGTTGGGACGGCAGACCGCCCGCCGTGAAGGAACTCATGACCGAAGTCGTACCGCAGCCCACCATCCTGGTGACGGACTGCCCCATCTTCTCGGGCCCGATCAAATCCGACCGCCTCAACACGGCCGTGGGTATCGATTTGGGGTCTTTGGACCGCTCCCTCGCCGTCAGCCGCGAGGTACGCCTCCCGCGTGCCTCTGTGGTGGTGACCACCGTGGCCCGGCACCTGATCCGGATCAGCAAGTCGGGCGAGAAGGTCGAGTCCATCGTGGTGTACGGCAGCGAGCAGGATCCGGCGGCCCACCCGGACATCCGCACGATCACGGAAAACCTGCGCGAGCTGCGCAACAAGTGGTTTTCCAAGGCCAAGCTGTCCTTGGTGACGGATTGCGGGCTGCTGACGCCGGAAATGCCGCGCCTGCTGAACTTCTACGATCGCGTGTACGCGCGCTTCGAATACGGCACGGCCAAGTCCTACGCCGCCGCCACGGGTCATAAGCCGGCGGACTACGCCACGGCCTGCGGCATGCTGACGGGGCTATCGAACCTGATCATCGTGACGCGCGTCCCGCGTGGCGAGGTCGATGCCAGCAGCGAGACCGAAGTGAAGGCCTGGATCAAGAAGGTCGGCGAGCTCAAGCCGCGCGAAGTCTGGATCCAAACCGTCGAGGCCAAGGGCAAGAAGACCAAGGCCCCGGCCAAGACCCGCCTGACCGAGATCGCGGCCGAAGTGACCGAGAAGACGGGCATCGCAGCCCACATCGTCACCGGCGAACAGATCTACACGCGCCCCACGGCGTGACCTGGGCGGGCCGTGAGCGAAGCGGCACTCGTACGGTTTGAAGGTGTCAGCTGTCGCTTTGGCGAGCGGGTGGCGCTGGACCAGCTGAGCTGGGACATCCGCGCGGGCGAAGTGGCTGGCCTTTTGGGCCCCAATGGCGCGGGCAAAACCACCGCTCTGCGCATCCTGTGTGGGCTGCAAGCCCCCACGGCGGGCACGGTGCACATTGACGGTGTCAACGTCGCGACGGATCCTCTGGCCGCGCGGCGCAAGCTGGCCTTCGTGCCGGATGGGGCTCCTCTGTGGCCGAATCTGTCACCGCGCAGCCATTTGGCGCTGGTTGGTCGGCTGCACGGGTTAGAGGAAGCTCACATCGCAGCCGAAGCCCAACGCCTGCTGGAAGCCCTCGAGCTCGGCCCGCGGGCCGATGATCCGGTGGGTGCCTTTTCGCGTGGCATGCGCCAAAAGGTGGCACTGGCCTGCGCGATCCTGCCCCGGCCGCGGTTGCTGGTGCTGGACGAGCCTCTGAACGGCTTGGACGCACCGACCACCGCCATGATCAAGGAAACTCTGCGCTTGTGGGCCGATCGCGGCGGCGCAGTGTTGTACACCTCGCACCTGTTGGATGTGGCCGAACGTGTCTGCGATCGCCTAGCCGTCCTCATCCAAGGTCGCTTGGCTGCACATGGCAGCTTGGACGAACTGCGCCAACGCGCCGGCACCGAAGGCACGCTGGAAGAGGTCTTCCGCGCCCTGACCGCCGCCGAAGACCCCCGCGCGCGAGCCCTGCTCTTGCTCGGCGCGCCGACAGAATCAGGCGCCCATCGTCCCTAGCGAGTCGGTAGTCAAGAAGCGCTCGGGCCGTTCGGGCGCAGCACCGGCGTGGGTTTGAAATTGTCGTCCACGGCCACCATCGTCACGTCGGCTTCGGTGACATGCACGGCGCTGCCGCCGCCGAAACGGCGCTCGGCCCAGACCGACACATGCACGGTGATCGAGGAGCGCCCCACGCGCTTGGTCTCGGTGAAAAACGACACGAGATCACCGGTGAATACGGGCTGCTTGAACTCGACTTTGTCCATCGAGACGGTCACGACTTTGGAAGGGTGCCAGCGGTGCGCTTCGATCGCGGCCGCCAAGTCGATTTCCGACAAGATCACACCGCCGAAGATCGTGCCGAGCGCGTTCGTGTCGCGCGGCATCATTAAGCGCCGGATGGCCGGGATCTTGTCCTTCGGGTAGGTGGCTTCGGCGGAGGCGTGGTTGGTCGGGGCGTTGGTCACTGGAGGTCCTTCAGCTGGCGTTCGGCGTACTCTCGCACACGCGCTTGGAGTTCATGGCCGGTCTCATCAAAGAAGTGGCCCGAGTTGGCGACTTCCTGTGTCTCAAACCCGGCGGGCAGGACGGGGAATTGCTCGCGCAGCTCGGCGAGGGTGCCGTACTCGTCACGATCGGCCATGACGACCAAACCCGGTTGCTGGACGCCGGCGAAGTAGCGCACATCAAAGGCGCGCACCGGCAACGCCACCAGCACCAAGCGTGCAATGCGCTGGTCGACGAGCGCGCGCTGCACCGCAGTGCGCGAACCGAACGAGAAGCCGCCGGCCCACAGCTGGGCGTGCGGGTAGCGCGCGGCCATCCAATCGAGGCACGCGCCCAAGTCATCCGCCTCGCCGCCTTGGCCATGGTGTTCGCCCGCGGACCGGCGCACGCCGCGGAAGTTGAAGCGCAAGGTCGGGATGCCGGCCTCGGCGAGACCTTTGGCCGCGCGGAAGACCACCTTGTTGTCCATCGTGCCGCCGTACAGCGGGTGCGGATGACAAAACACCGCCACCACCGGAGTCGCTGCGCCCTGCGGCGGCTCCCACAGCTTGGCTTCCAGAGGGCCGCACGGCCCGGGGACAAAGAGGTCCATCGAGCTGGTGATTGTACCGAGCTAGCTGCCTGCCATACTCGCTAGGACGATGGCGAACGCAACGACCCAGCACAGCGAAGGCTTCTGGACGCGCTTCACCGCGCTACAAGGAGCGCCGCGCGAGCTGTGGTTGGTGTTCGCGCTCAAGCTGCTCGCCGTCGCGGGTTACGGAGTGCTGAACTCCACGCTCGTGTTGTGGTTGTCGGCCGACTTCGGCTGGACCGACAAAGAAGCAGCAGGCGTGGTGTTGGCGTGGTCGTTGTCCATGACCGTGGGCACCGTGTTGGTGGGCTCGCTGACCGATGCGATTGGCCTCAAGCGCACCTTCTTCATCGGCGTCATCCTGTGTGTGCTGGCGCGCGCGGTCATGGTCTTTGGCACCACGCCTGAGATCGTGATCGGCGCAGGCCTGTTGCCGCTGGCCATTGGCGAAGCCATGGCGACGCCGGTGTTGGTGGCGGCTGTGCGCCGCTATTCATCGACACAGCAACGCAGCTTCGCGTTCTCGATGTTCTACGCGATGATGAATGTGGGCTTCCTCATCGCCGGCTTCACTTTTGACTGGGTGCGCAGCAGCATGGGCGAGCAAGGCACCTTGACCTTGCCGTTGATTGCGACCGAGCTGAGCACGTACCGCACGCTGTTGTTCGCAAGCCTGGCGATCGAGTTGGTGCTGCTGCCGGTGGTGTGGTTCCTGCGCGAAGGCGTGGAGGTCACGGACAACGGCGTGGTCATCACGCCCAGCACACCACGAGCCGCCGGCGTCGGCGTGTGGAGTGCGATGTGGAGCGTGGTGCGCACCAGCGCCAGCGGCACATGGCGCTTGTTCGGCGGGCTGTTGCAGCAGTCAGGCTTCTATCGCCTGCTGGTGTTCCTGCTGATGATCGCGTTCCTCAAGCTGATCTTCATGCAGATGTACTACGTCTATCCGAAGTTCGGCATTCGCGAGTTGGGCCCCGGTGCGCCTGTGGGGCGCTTGTGGGCCATCAACAGCATCTTGATCATCTTGTTGGTGCCGATCATTGGCGTGCTGACGCAGCGCTACTCGGCCTATCGCATGGTGATCGTTGGTGGCGTGGTATCCGCGGCCTCGGTGTTTGTCATGGCCTTGCCCACCGCTTGGTTCCAAGGGCTCGCGGACGGATGGTTCGGCAGCGCCATCGCGCACGGGTACTTGGGCCTCGAAGGGCCGGTGCATCCGTACTACCCGATGATCGCGCTGTTCGTGATCGGGCTGTCAATTGGTGAGGCCTTCTATTCGCCGCGTGTGTATGAGTACGCCGCCGC